>JAKANU010000026.1 GCA_021812315.1 Pseudomonadota bacterium | reverse complement strand
GCTGAATGCCTGATCTACACCGATGTGGATGGTGTCTACACCACCGATCCACGCGTTGAGCCAGCAGCGCGGCGCCTGCGCACGGTCAGCTTTGAAGAAATGCTGGAGATGGCCTCGCTGGGCTCCAAGGTGCTGCAAATCCGCTCGGTGGAATTCGCCGGCAAGTACAAGGTTCCGTTGCGCGTGCTGAGCAGTTTCACACCCTGGGACATTGACATCAACGAGGAAGCCACTTCGGGCACCCTGATTACTTTTGAGGAAGATGAACACATGGAACAAGCCATTGTTTCTGGCATCGCTTTCAGCCGTGAGGAAGCGAAGATTTCGATATTGGGCGTGCCCGACAGGCCCGGGATTGCCTACCAGATCCTGGGCGCGGTCGCCGACGCCAACATTGACGTTGACGTGATCATCCAGAACATCAGCAAGGACGGCAAGACGGACTTCAGCTTCACTGTCAACCGCGGCGAGTACACCAAGACCGTCGATCTGCTCAAGGACAAGGTGTTGCCGGCACTGGGGGCTCAGGAGGTGGTGGGCGACCCAAAGATCTGCAAGGTCTCGATCGTCGGCATCGGCATGCGCAGCCACGTAGGCGTGGCCAGCAAGATGTTTCGCGTACTCAGCGAAGAAGGCATCAACATCCAGATGATCTCCACTTCCGAGATCAAGACCTCGGTGGTGATCGACGAGAAATACATGGAACTGGCCGTGCGCGCGCTGCACAAGGCGTTCGATCTGGAACTGGCCGCCGCGTGAGGCAGCGTCGGGCCGACGTGAGATAATCGAGCGCAAGAAATCCGGAAACGTGACCGAGTGGCCGAAGGTGCTCCCCTGCTAAGGGAGTATGGGGTGTTGAGCCTCATCGAGGGTTCGAATCCCTCCGTTTCCGCCAGGAATCAGTGAATCAGTGCCGGCCGTGTGGCCCGCATTTCGTTTTTGGGGTCTATCCGGGCAGGTATTGACAGCGGGCCGCGGATGACCCCTACAATTGGGCCGACGATCCGACAATTTCCTGCGCAACATGTTCCGTTTCCTGAAACGTGTCCCGTCTCCGGCGCCCAAGCCCGACGGGCGCGTGAGCGCCGCGAAGCCAAGAGCTTCCAAAGCCGCACTGGGCGTGCCCGAGCCAACTCCGATTCCGGAAGTGATCGAAGGCAATGGCGACACCGACTGGACGCTGTGGGAACAGTCCGTTTCGTTCCAGGACAGTCAAACCGCGTCGCTGGGGGCGTCGACCTTGCCCTTGGGGTTGCGCGAGGAAAGATCAGACAACCCCAAGGATGACGACGATCCTTTTGCATCGGTGCGCAAGAAGAGGCGATAGGGGCGCTTGCCTGGGAGCCACGCTGCTTGGGTGCACAGGCGGTTGCAGCGCTGACGCCGGTTGGGAGAACACCAGTTCGCCAAGATTTCGTTGGTGCCGGAGAGATGAATCGAACACCCGACCTTCTCATTACGAATGAGCTGCTCTACCGACTGAGCTACACCGGCCACCAGCGCGGAATTATAGCCCGCGCTTGAGGTGCCGGGGTTGGGTCAGTGAGCCAGTGCACGACTGACGACTTCGCGCACGTCATTGCTCAGGGCGGCTTGCGCGGCGACCCTGGCAATTGCCTCCTGGGCACCGCTCCGATACGGCTCGGCAAGCTTCTTCCACCGGTCAAGCGCGCGTGCCAGACGGGCCGCGACTTGCGGGTTGAACTTGTCGAGTTCCAGCACGCGCTCGCTCCAGAACAGATAGCCGGCTGAATCTGCTCGATGGAAGCCGCCCGGGTTGGCGTTGCAGAAGCTGAAGATCAGGCTGCGCGCCCGATTCGGATTGCGCAGATCGAAGTCGGGGTGCTGCATCAAGCGGCGTACTGCCGCCAACACCTGGCCGCCTTGATCACAGGCACCGGCCTGCAGTGCAAACCATTTGTCGAGCACCAGCTCTTCATTGCGGAAGCGCGCATAAAAAATATCCAGGGCGCGCGCCGCCAGGGGGTGCGCGCTTTGTACCAGGGCCGAGAGCGCGTGGAAGCGGTCGGTCATGTTGCCCGCCGCCTGGAAACACTCGAAGGTCTTGTCCGGCCACGCCGAGCTGGAGTCATCTCGCGCGGCAAGACACAACTGCGACAGCGCCAGTCCTGCCAGCGCGCGCCGACCCGACGAGACTGCATCCGGTCGATAGGCACCGTTCTCTCGATGCGCCTCGTAGGCCCATTGCCAATCCACTGTCAGGGCGCACGCCAGCTCGCTGCGCATGCCTTCGCGCACCGCGTGAATACGTTGCGGGTCAACCACGGCTAACTGTTCGGCGATGTAGGTCTCCGAGGGCAGCGTCAGCACCAGTTCCTTGAACGCCGCGTCGAGCTCAGGATGCCGCAAGACGCTGCGCAGCGCCTCGATCATGGCCTCGCCCAGGATCGGCGTGCCGGTTGCCGCGCTGTCGATGGCACCAACCGCGCTGCGAACCGCCAGCCGCTGTGCCGCCTCCCATCGATTGAAGGGATCAGAGTCGTGGGCCAGCAGCGTCAGCAGCTGCGCCTGTGAATACTCATGATCCAGCAGCACCGGCGCGCTGAAACCACGCAACAGAGAGGGTACCGGCTCGGTGTCTATATCGGAAAAAGTGAATGTCTGCTGGTCCTGCGTCAGGACCAGGGTGGCCTGTGTTGGCGCGCCGTCAACGGCCTGCGAGACATCCGCGTCTTGACGAAGCGCTAGTTCGCGTCCATGAGCATCCAGGAGTGCCAGACCGACCGGAATGACAAAGGGTTCGCGTGGCGGCTCGTCCGCGGCATGGGCGCAGCTTTGCGAGAGGGTCAGTGTGTAGCAACGCTGCACCGGGTCAAATGTTCCCCTGGCCTGAACATGGGGTGTGCCGGCCTGGCTGTACCAGCGCTTGAACTGCGGCAGCAGGCGCGCCAGATCCGAGCCGGGGTTGGCATCGGCAATGGCCTGGGCAAAGTCGTCGCAGGTCACCGCCTGTCCGTCGTGGCGCTCGAAATACAGCTTCATGCCTCGCGCAAACCCGTCGCGGCCCACCAGCGTCTGCATCATGCGCACCACTTCGGCACCTTTTTCGTACACCGTCACGGTGTAGAAGTTGTTGATTTCAATGTAGCTGTCGGGACGAACCGGGTGCGACATGGGGCCGGCATCTTCGGCGAATTGGACGGTGCGCAAGACCCGGACATCCTCGATGCGCTTGACCGCACGGGCCGATGCATCCAGGCACAAATCCATGCTGAATTCCTGGTCACGAAAGACCGTCAGCCCTTCCTTCAGGCTGAGTTGAAACCAATCGCGGCAGGTGATGCGGTTGCCGGTCCAGTTGTGGAAGTACTCGTGACCGACCACGCTCTCGATGTTGGCGTAGTCGACGTCGGTGGCTGTGGCTGCATTGGCCAGCACGTATTTGGTATTGAATATGTTCAATCCCTTGTTTTCCATGGCCCCCATGTTGAAGTCGCTGGTGGCAACGATCATGAAACGTTCCAGATCCAGCGATAGTCCGAACCGGGCCTCATCCCAAATCACCGAGGCCACCAGCGAATTCATGGCGTGTTCGGTCTTGTCCAGATCGCCCGGGCGCACGTAGACCTGCAGCAGGTGCTCTTGCCCGGAGCGCGAGGTAATGCGCTGCTCGCGGCAAACCAGCACACCGGCCACCAGCGCGAACAGATAGCACGGCTTTCGATGCGGATCAACCCAGGTGGCGAAGTGACGGCCTTCGTTGCCGGCTCCTTCAAGCGGACCCGAGGCCACCAGGTTCCCGTTGCACAACAGAACCGGGTATTTACGCCGATCCGCACGCAGCGTCACCGTGTAGCTGGCCATCACGTCGGGTCGGTCCATGAAATAGGTAATGCGCCGAAACCCTTCAGCCTCGCACTGCGTGAAAAACGAGTCGTGGCTCACGTACAGACCGGTCAGGCGCGTGTTCTTGACCGGGGCACAGGTGGTGAATATCTCCAACTCGAATGCTTCGTGCTCGGGCAGGTTCTCGAGCACCAGGCGGCTGCCGTCGATGCGGAACGACGCACCCTGTCCGTTGACCAGAACGCGCGCCAGGTTGAGTTCCTCGCCGTCGAGTACGAGCGGCTGCGGCGCAACCTCGGTGTTGCGCCGCAAAGTCATCCTGTTGAGCACCCGGGTCTTGGCGGGATCGAGATCGAAGCTGAGATTGACGGTGTCGATCCAGTAAGGTGGTGCGGCGTAATCTGCACGCCGAATCACTTTCGCGGTTTGTTCGTTCTGCATGTTTATACCCCTTGTTTGAGCGAAGCCTGGATGAAGGCGTCAAGGTCGCCGTCGAGCACCTTTTGCGTCGCCGACGTTTCGTAATTGGTGCGCAGATCCTTGATCCGGCTGTTGTCGAGCACATAGGAACGTATCTGATGGCCCCATCCAACGTCGGTCTTGCTGTCCTCGAGTTTTTGCTGTTCAGCCTGGCGCTTGCGCATTTCATGGTCGTACAGGCGTGAGCGCAGCCGCTTCCAGGCGACATCACGGTTGCTGTGTTGACTGCGCCCGTCCTGACACTGGACCACGATGCCCGTGGGAAGATGCGTCATGCGCACGGCAGAGTCGGTCTTGTTGATGTGCTGGCCGCCGGCACCGCTGGCGCGGAATGTATCGACGCGAACGTCCGACGGGTTGATGTCGATCTCGATCGAGTCGTCGATTTCCGGATAGACGAACACCGAGGCGAACGAGGTGTGGCGGCCACCTGAGGAGTCAAACGGCGACTTGCGCACCAGACGATGCACGCCGGTTTCCGTGCGCAACAGGCCGAAAGCGTACTCGCCCTCGATCTTGATGGTCGCCCCCTTGATGCCGGCGGTATCGCCGGCCGTCTCGTCCTCGATCTGCGTCCTGAAACCCTTGCGCTCGGCGTAGCGAAGATACTGTCGCAGCAACATGCTTGCCCAGTCGCAAGCCTCGGTGCCGCCGGCACCGGCCTGAATATCGAGGAAGGCATTCAGCGGGTCGGCCGGATTGTTGAACATGCGGCGGAATTCCAGATCCTCGATCGTGGTCGCCAGCTTGGCGGCTTCCGCCTCGATCGCAAGCAGCCCGGCCTGGTCGCCGTCTTGCTTGCTCATGTCGAACAACTCAGCGTTGTCGGCGAGCTCGCTGGCCAGTGAGTCAAGCGTCAGTACGACACCGTCGAGCGCCTTCTTCTCCTTGCCCAATTCCTGGGCGCGCTTGGGGTCATTCCAGACCGCAGGGTCCTCCAGCGAAGCGTTGACGGTCCTCAGGCGTTCTGCTTTGGCAGGGTAGTCAAAGATACCCCCGTAACTCTTGTGTGCGTGCGCTCAGATCTGCCAGTTGGGTGCCAATGAGGTTGATGCGTTCTGCGTCCATGATGCGGGTCCTGTGATTGTTCTGCGGGTTCGCTAAAGCGGTGCATTTTCTCACGACCTGGCTTGCGCCTCTTGCATTGGCCTCGGTGCGAAAGCAGTCATTGACGGCCAGCCATCGGCGGCCTTCAGGCGATGAAGCGCTCGATCAATTGCGCCAGCGCTTCGGGCTGGTCGTGGTGAATCATGTGACCCGCGTCCTCGACACGGGCGATCTGCACCTGCGGCACGGCTTGCAGGCGTTCGTGGTACTGCTCCAGCGTGTACTTGCCCTTCCACCAGCGATCCAGACTGCTGTCGGACGCCTCCACCGCCAGCAGGGGCATGCTGATGCGCCGGTAGAGTTCGAGCACCTCGTCGAGGCGGTACAACTGGGCGTTGGAGACCTTGTGTGCCGGATGACCCATGATGTGCCAGCGCCCCGCACTGCGCTCACATGCCCAGTGCGGGGCGAGCCAGTTGGCCTTGTCCGCACCCAATCGTGGGTTGGTCTTCATCAGACGCTGGGCAACCCCGGCCACGCTGTCATAACTCTTGAGTTCGAGCTCGCCGCGGCGCAGGGCCTTGAGTTCGTCCATCCACTTGGCGTAGCGCCCAGGCGCCTGCTCCGCTCGGGTCGCCGGCATGCCAAAGCCTTCGAGGTTGATCAGGCGGTGTACGCGCTCGGGACGCGCTCCGGCATAGAGCATCACAACGTTGCCGCCCATGCTGTGGCCGACCAGGTTCACCGGGCCTTGCGGCGCATAGTGGTCGAGCAGGAAGTCGAGATCGGCGAGGTAATCGGGGAACCAGAAATTGTCAACCCCGCCGGCATCGGTCAGTCCGTAACCGCGCCAGTCAGGGGCAATGACGTAATGATCGTGGCTCAAGGCATCGACCACAAACTGGTAGCTTGCCGCCACGTCCATCCAGCCGTGTACCATCACCAGCGCAGGGCGCTGTGGTGCCGGCTCGCCCCAGACGCGGACGTGGTAGTTCAGCGTGCGGATCGGCACAAATTCGCTGCGCGAAGGTCTTTGGACTTGATACATTCGGCCAATCATACGGAGAAACATCGTGCGCAAGAGTCAAAAACGAGACAAATCCCTGTTGTCGTCTGTTGATCGGTACGAGACGCTGCACCGCGAGTTTCGCTGGCTGGTTCCGCAGCAGTTCAATATCGCCGAAGTCTGTTGCGGACGCTGGGCCAGGCGCCCCGATGCTACGAAAAAAATAGCTATTCACGCTTACGCGACGGACGGTACAGTCGATTCCTATACTTTTTTCCAGTTGCAGCAGCAGGCCGACCGGCTGGCCCATGTTCTGCAGCGCTCGGGCGTGCAGCGTGGTGAGCGGGTGGCCATCGTGTTGCCACAACGTTTCGAGACGGCCGTGGCCTACCTGGCGGTGTGGCAACTGGGTGCGGTGGCGATGCCACTGTCCACGCTGTTCGGCCCGGACGCGCTGGAGTTTCGCCTGCGCGACAGCGGCGCCGTCGTGGCCTTGTGCGACCAGGCCTCGTCGCTGGCGCTGCGCGATCTGCAGGCGCAGTGCCCGCAATTGCGCGAATTGTGGAGTCTGGCTGAGGGCACTGAAGCTGCCGTGCCAAGTGTGCTGCCGGCCATGGCGCAGGCACCCGGGGGCTTTGCTGCGGTTCTCACGCAAGCCGACGATCCGGCGGTGCTGATCTACACCAGTGGCACCACCGGCAACCCCAAGGGCGCGTTGATCCCGCACCGGGCGCTGATCGGCAATCTCAGCGGATTTGTCTGCAGTCAGAACTGGTTCGGCTTTGATGGCCGGAGCAACGCCGACACGGCGGCAGTGTTCTGGTCACCGGCCGACTGGACCTGGACCGGCGGCTTGATGGACGCCTTGTTACCCACGCTGTACTTCGGGCGCCCCATCGTCGCCTACAACGGGCGCTTTGGCGCGCAGACGGCGCTGGAGTTGATGCAACGCTTCGGCGTCACTCACACCTTTCTGTTTCCCACAGCTCTCAAAGCCATGATGAAGGCGTTTCCTGGCAGACCCGGCAGCACCGTGCGTGACCAGTTCGGGCTGCGCCTGCAGGCAATCATGAGCGCTGGCGAAGCTGTCGGTGACGCGGTTTTCGAATATTGTCAGAGTCAACTCGGTGTCAGAGTCAACGAGATGTTTGGCCAGACGGAAATCAACTACATCGTTGGCAATTGCGCCTGGTTGTGGCCGCCCCGGCCGGGCAGCATGGGCAAGCCCTACCCGGGTCACCGGGTCGCCGTGCTCAACGACGCGGACCAGGAATGCGCGGTCGGTGAGGTTGGCGACGTGGCTTTGAATCGCCTCGATATCCATGGCCAGCCCGACCCGATCTTCTTTCTCGGGTACTGGAACAACGAAGCAGCCACGCAGAGCAAGTTCACCGGCAAGGCGGGCCCGGACGCCTGGTGCCGAACCGGCGACCTGGCCGTGCGCGACGCCGATGGCTATCTCTGGTACCAGGGGCGGGCCGACGATGTGTTCAAGGTCGCTGGCTACCGCATTGGTCCTGGCGAGATTGAGAACTGCCTGGTCAAACATCCGGCTGTGGCCAACGCTGCGGTGGTCCCCAAGCCTGACGCCGAGCGCGGCTCGCTGGTCAAGGCCTATGTCGTTCTTGCTCCTGATTTTGTAGCTAAGCGCGCAAGCTGCGCGGGCGCTGTAGCCCAATTCGATGAGTCATTGGTGGCGCAATTGCAAGCTCATGTGAAGGACAAACTGGCACCCTACGAATACCCCAAGGAGATCGAGTTCATCGATGCCCTGCCGATGACCACCACCGGAAAGGTCCAGCGCCGCATCTTGCGCCTGCAGGAGCAGGAGCGCGCACGCGCTCGAGAGCTTCCCGGGCTGGCAAAATAGCTGCTGCAGGCGTGCCTTTTCAGGTGCCTTGCCAAGAGGAGAACACCCTTGGAATCAATCAAGACATTTTTGCCCCTTGTGGTGGTCCTGTCGGGCTATCTCCTGGGGTCGCTTTCGTTTGCCGTGATCGTCAGTCGCGTCATGGGTCTGAGCGACCCGCGAACCTTCGGCAGCAAGAATCCGGGGGCGACCAATGTGCTGCGTTCGGGCAACAAGCTTGCCGCCGCAGCGACGCTGCTGCTCGATGCCGTCAAGGGCTGGTTGCCGGTGGTGCTGGTGGGCTGGTTTGGCAAGCCATGGGGCCTGGGCGAAGGCACGATGGCGGCGGTCGGGCTGGCCGCTTTCATCGGTCATTTGTACCCGGTTTTTTTCGGATTCAAGGGCGGCAAGGGCGTGGCCACCGCCTGCGGCGTGCTGCTGGGCGTGCATCCGATCCTGGGTGTGGGCGCGGGCGCAACCTGGCTGCTGATCGCCTATTTCTTTCGCTACTCCTCGCTGGCCGCCCTGGTGGCCGCCGTGTTTGCGCCGGTTTACTATATTTTCGGCGACGGCGTGGCCTGGTACATGAACAACGGCGTGCTGCTGGCGCTCTCAGTGATGTCCCTGTTCCTGATCTACCGCCATGCCGAGAACATCGGCCGGCTGGTCAAGGGCACCGAGTCCAGGCTGGGCAAGAAGCCCCGCGCCTGAACCGGCAGCAAGGCTCAGACGCGTTTGCGGTACTCGCCGGTGCGCGTGTCGATTTCGACCTTGTCGCCTTGCGCTACAAATAGCGGCACGCCAAGCTCGAAGCCGGTCGCAATCTTGGCTGGCTTGAGGACTTTGCCCGAGGTGTCGCCCTTGACGGCGGGTTCCGTCCAGGTGATTTCGCGCACGACGCTGGTGGGCAGTTCGACCGAGATGGCCTTGCCGTCGTAGAACACCACTTCAACGGTCATACCGTCCTCGAGGTAGTTCAGCGAGTCGCCCATGTTCTCGGCCTCGACTTCGTACTGGTTGAATTCGTCGTCCATGCAGACGTACATGGGGTCGGCAAAGTACGAATAGGTGCATTCCTTTTTGTCAAGAATGACCTGATCCATCTTGTCGTCGGCCTTGAATACCACTTCGGTGCCGAAGTTGGCGATCAGGCTCTTGAGTTTCATGCGCACGGTGGCCGAATTGCGCCCGCCACGGCTGTATTCGGCCTTGAGTACGACCATCGGGTCCTTGCCGTGCATGATGACGTTGCCAGCGCGGATGTCTTGAGCGATTTTCATGATATGGGTGTGAAGGTTGGCTGCCTGTCAGGCGGCGAGGGCGGTACTGGCGGGTCATGGACCCGATGCCGCACCGCAAAACGATAGATTTTAGTTGCTTTTTTCGACAAAGCCCAAAAGCCTGGTCACCAGGTCATCCTGCGCCAGCTGCCCGGCGCGCGCCAGCGCCGCCGTCGCCTGCCACGCGCCCGGGTCAAGGGCCGGCAGCGGGCGGGGGCTCAGGGCGTTCCAGACCCGATGAAATTCCCTCAATGATGCCGGGGCGTTGATCAGATCGAGCCAGGCCTCAAGCTTGTCGCGGTGCGCCTGATCCGATTGCGGATAGATGTGCCAGATAAACGCCCGGCCGGCCCAAAGGGCGCGAACCAGGGAATCCTCGCCGCGCACAAAATTCACATCACAGGCCCACAACAGGTGGTCGAATTCGACCTGTGTCAGGTTTGGCAGGTATGAAAATGATAGCGCGTTGCGCTTGTTCCATGAGGGCTGCATGGCACTTTGCTCATTGATGCAGGACTTTACGGCGGCGCTGGCGCGCCCCGCCGTCACCAGCAGGCGGGTTGGCGAGGCCGATGCTGCCAGTTGCCTGAGCAGCTCGCCCAGTGCCTGCGGCTCATAGCAGAACAGGCAGACCAGTTGCTCGCCGCGCCAGTCGATGCCGTGTCGGGCCAGCCAGGCGTTGCGATCAAACCGGGCCTGGCGGGCACACAGATCGGGCTCGCGCAGCAGCCCGCCGGTCCTTGCGTCAAACCCGGGGAAAAAATAATGCCTCTTCAGATCTGCTCCGGGGGCGTCCATGACCGGTGAGGGCAGGCCGTGGCAGCGTCCGGCCCAGGCTTGGGCACTCAGGTACTCCACGTTGATCCAAACCTGCTTATGGCCGCCAAGGCTTGACTGGTCTGCGTAAGCCGCTATGAATTCAGGAGCGATCTGGCAACCGAAGGCTTCCACCAGAACCTCACCAACGCGCAGATCGCCGATCGCCAGAGGCGTCGTCCAGTGCCGGACCTCGACTCCGGTGGCGCCCTGCGGCGCCATCCATTGCAGCGCGCCAGGCTCATCGACCCAGAGCCGAACCCTCTGACCGCGCACTGCCAAACCGCTGGCCAGACGCCAGCTCACGCCGAGATCGCCGTAGTTGTCGATGACCTTGCAAAAAATGTCCCAAAGTTTTCCTGCGCTCACAGTGCGGATTGTCCACAATACGCAACTATGACCGACTTGCCCGCATCCGCCTCGCGATCAGCTCCACGCCACGATGAACACTTGCTGGTCGAAATCGCCAGCTTGCCAACGCTACCCGGCGTGTATCGGTATTTCGACCAGGCCGGCGTCGTGCTCTACGTCGGCAAGGCGATCAATCTGAAGCGGCGTGTGTCGAGCTACTTCCATCGTGATCACGCAGGCACGCGGATCGGGCAAATGGTCGCCAAAGTCGCGCGCATCGAGACCACCGTGGTGCGTTCGGAGGCGGAGGCTCTGCTGCTTGAGAACAACCTCATCAAGACCCTGAGCCCGAAGTACAACATCCTGTTTCGGGACGACAAGAGCTATCCGTACCTGAAGATGACCGGCGTCTTTGATTCCACGCATCCGGGCAGTCGCTTCCCGCGGGTCTCGTATTACCGCGGAGCGGTGGAAAAAAGGCACGCCTACTTTGGTCCCTACCCAAGTGCCTGGGCCGTCAAGGAAGCGATCCTGCTGATGCAAAAGGTGTTTCGGCTGCGTACCTGTGAAGATTCGGTGTTCAACCACCGTACCCGTCCCTGCCTGCTGTATCAGATCAAACGCTGTTCGGCGCCCTGCGTCGGGCATATCTCTGAGGCAGACTACGCTCAGGACGTCGCCAATGCGACGCGCTTTCTGCATGGCGAGGGCGGCGCCGTCACTGCGGCACTGCAACAACGCATGGTGGCCCATGCGCAGGCGCTGGCGTTCGAGCAGGCCGCCGAGCTGCGCAACCAGCTTGCGGCCCTTGCCGCGGTGCTGCACCAGCAGTCGGTCGACAACGTTGCGGACCGCGAGGTCGATATTCTGGCGGTGAAGGTGCAGGGCGGGCGCGCCTGCGTGAATCTGGCGATGGTGCGCGGCGGCCGACATCTCGGGGATCGGCCCTATTTCCCGACCCATGTTGAGGACGCCACGGCCCTTGCCGGTGCCGACGCGCAACCCAGCTCGCCGACGCTGGAGTCGCAGGTGCTTGCGGCCTTTGTCGCGCAGCACTACGTCGACATACCGCCACCCTCGACCCTGATCTTGAGCGCGCCAGTTGATCCGGCCCTGATCAAAGTCATTGGGCAGCATGGCGGCAAGAGTCTGAGGGCCGTCTACCGGCCGCACGGGCAACGCCGCACCTGGCTGGAGATGGCCGTGGCCAATGCCGGCCTGCAACTCGCCCGACTGCTTGGCGAGGAAGGCTCGCAGCAGGCGCGCACCCGGGCACTGGCCGAGGTGCTCGATCTGCCGCCCGAGTCTCTCGATGAACTGCGTATTGAGTGCTTTGATGTGTCGCATACCGCGGGGGAGGCGACGCAGGCGTCCTGCGTCGTGTTCCAGCATCACGCGATGCAGCCCGCCCAGTACCGCCGCTACAACATCGAGGGAGTCGGCGCGGGTGACGATTATGCGGCGATGCGCGACGTGCTGATGCGTCGCTACGGCAAGCTCGCTGGCATCCCGGTGCCGGACCCGGCAAGCACGGCCTTGCCCTCAGGGACCGCCCGGCTGCCCGACATCGTCCTGGTTGATGGTGGCCGCGGTCAGGTGGGTGTCGCGCGTGCGGTCTTTGAGGAACTCGGGCTCGACACCTCGCTGATTGTGGGCGTGGAGAAGGGTGCCGGACGCAAAGTCGGACTCGAAGAACTGGTGTTTGCCGACGGGCGCGAAAAGATGGGCCTTGGCCGGGACTCCGCGGCGCTGATGCTGGTTGCGCAGATACGTGACGAAGCGCATCGTTTTGCCATCACCGGCATGCGTGCCAAGCGCGCCAGGGTGCGTGTGGATGGTGGCAAGCTGGCCGAACTGCCAGGCATTGGTCCGAAACGGCGCGCCCGGCTGCTGCAGCGCTTTGGTGGGGTGCGCGGCGTGGCGTTGGCCGGGGTCGACGACATCGCTTCGGTTGCCGGCATCTCGCGCGAGCTCGCAGAGCAGATCTACCGCGCCCTGCATTGAGTGGCGCGCCTGCGGCGGCGGCGACTCGTGCCACAATCGCGCCATGTTCTTCACGACCCCGACGATCATGACCTGGGGCCGCATCGCGGCGATCCCCCTGATTGTTGGCGTCTTCTACCTGCCGATTGAACCGGCGCTTGGCAATTTGATTGCCACCATCATGTTTGTGGTCTCGGCAACAACCGACTGGCTCGACGGCTATCTTGCGCGCCGGCTCAACCAGGTTTCATCCTTTGGCGCGTTTCTCGATCCAGTGGCCGACAAGATTCTGGTGTGCGCCAGCGTGCTGGTGCTGGTTCATCTGGGGCGCGCCGATGTTTTTGTTGGCCTCATCATCATCGGCCGTGAAATTGCCATTTCGGCACTGCGCGAATGGATGGCGCAGATTGGCGCCGCCAAGAGTGTGGCGGTGCATTTGATCGGCAAGCTGAAAACCGTCGTGCAAATGGTCGCGATCCCGTTCCTGCTCTACGACGGCAGGCTGTTTGGTCTCATTGACACGCACCTGTGGGGCGTCTGGTTGATCTGGATTGCCGCGGTCATGACGGTCTGGTCGATGGTCTATTACCTGCGCAAGGCGTTGCCGGAAATACGGGCCAAGGCAAAGTGACCGCGACCGATGATCGGGTCCTGATCCGGGCCATGCCGGCGGTCTTTGTCCTGATCTGGAGCACCGGCTTCATCGTCGCGCGCTACGGCATGCCGTACGCACCGCCGATGAAATTCCTGGCGCTGCGTTACGCACTCTCGATCCTGTGTTTTCTGCCCTGGATCGTGCTGGCCGGTGTCAGGTGGCCGGACCAGCGCCAGCAGTTCCTGCATTTGGCGGTCACTGGCGTGTTGATGCACGCCATCTACCTTGGTGGGGTCTGGGCGGCAGTGAAGTCGGGCATGGGCTCGGGATTGTCGGCATTGATCGTTGGTTTGCAGCCGGTGCTCACCGCCATCTGGCTGTCCGCCACCGGCGGCAAGGTTGTACCGCGGCAATGGGGCGGCCTCTTGCTGGGTTTCGTCGGGCTGGCATTGGTGGTCTCGCGCAAGTTCGGTCAGGGCGCGGAAGCCACTTGGCTGAACATGTCTTTGGTGCTTGGCGCCCTGCTGGGTATCACCTGCGGGACCCTGTACCAGAAGCGCTTTGTACAGCCCTGCGACGTGCGCACCGCCAACACCGTTCAGCTCGGCGCCGCCCTGCTGGTGACCCTGCCACTGGGCTTGCTGGAGAGCGAGGCGCTGCACTGGAACGGCGAACTTGCCGGTGCCCTGGCCTGGTCGGTGCTGGTGCTCACGCTAGGCGGGAGTTCACTGCTGTACTTGCTGATTCAGCGGGGTGCGGCCGCCAGTGTCACCAGCCTGATGTATCTGGTGCCACCGGCCACGGCGCTGTTGGCCTGGTTGCTGTTCGGCGAACCGATCACCGCGCTGACCCTGGGTGGTACGCTGCTGACTGCAATCGGCGTGGCCATGGTGGTGCGTCGGCCGGGGTGACACCAGATAGGGCGGCTTCACTGTCATGGCGCCGTGGCATGATCGGCGGATATCGAGTCTGGAGTGAACGATGAGCAGGAAGCGGATCGCGGTGATCGCCGGCGACGGCATTGGCAAGGAAGTGATGCCGGAGGGTGTTCGGGTCGTGCAGGCGGCGGCGAGCAAATTCGCCATCGATCTGGAATTTGACTACTTTGATTTTTCCAGTTGGGATTACTTTGAGAAACACGGCAAGATGCTCCCCGATGACTGGAAGGAGCGCATCGGCGCGCACGACGCGATCTACTTTGGTGCCGTCGGTTGGCCGGAGAAGATTGCCGACCACGTCTCGCTATGGGGCTCGCTGCTGCTCTTTCGACGTGAGTTTGATCAATATGTCAATCTCAGACCGGCGCGCCTGATGCCGGGCATCATTGCACCAGTTGTGCGTCGCGACGGGAGTCGTCGCGAACCCGGTGAAATTGACATGTACATCGTTCGTGAAAATACCGAAGGCGAGTATTCGAGCATTGGCGGACGCATGTATCCGGGGACCGAGCGCGAAATCGTGATGCAGGAAACGGTGATGTCGCGCGTCGGCGTGGACCGGGTCTTGAAGTTCGCCTTCGAGTTGGCGCAATCGCGCCCCAAGAAGCACCTGACCAGCGCCACCAAGTCCAACGGCATCGCCATCACCATGCCGTATTGGGACGAGCGCGCGGCCGAGATGGCCCGCAATTACCCTCAAGTCAGCGTCGACAAGTTTCATATCGATATCCTGACGGCACATTTTGTCCAGCGCCCCGACTTCTTTGACGTGGTCGTTGCCAGCAACCTGTTTGGCGACATCCTCAGCGATCTCGGACCTGCCTGCACGGGCACGATCGGCATCGCCCCGAGCGCCAACCTCAACCCCGAACGCCGGTTTCCTTCGCTGTTCGAGCCGGTGCACGGCTCGGCACCGGACATTGCCGGGCGCGGCATCGCCAACCCGATTGGCCAGATCTGGTGCGGCGCGATGATGCTCGAATTCCTTGGGCATGCCGAGGCACACGACGCGGTCCTGCGCGCCATCGAAAAGGTGCTCGAGCCCGGAAGCGGCGCGCCGCGCACCCGCGACCTCGGCGGCGACGCCGGCACGGTCGACCTTGGGCGCGCCATTGCGGGGGCTCTGTGATCACTTCGAGGCGCATTGCTCGCCGGTTAGGCGTGCGGTGCAAAACCGACTAAAATTTCCGCTGACTGATTTTGCATCCACACAAGGGGTTCTCCGTGAATAAGACCGAACTGATTGAACATGTTGCGTTACATGCCGATATTTCCAAGGCGGCTGC
The DNA here is from genome assembly GCA_021812315.1 of Pseudomonadota bacterium. Classification (GTDB taxonomy): domain Bacteria; phylum Pseudomonadota; class Gammaproteobacteria; order Burkholderiales; family Burkholderiaceae_C; genus Rhodoferax. The sequence continues at coordinate 2,362 of JAKANU010000026.1, read as the reverse complement.
CAACCGGGCACTTGAGTCCGTCATTGGTGCCGTCAAGACGACTTTGAAGAAGGGGGGCTCGGTCTCCCTGGTGGGTTTTGGTACTTTCACGGTTGGCAAACGTGCACCACGCGTTGGCCGCAATCCACGCACCGGTGCTGCGATCAAGATCAAGGCCGCCAAGGTGCCAAAGTTCCGCCCCGGCAAGGCTCTCAAGGACGCGCTCAACTGATCGCCGGTTGCGGTGGGGTGCTTAGCTCAGTTGGTAGAGCGGCGCCCTTACAAGGCGTAGGTCGGCGGTTCGAGCCCGTCAGCACCCACCAGTCTGGCAAAGGCGAACGCGAGGTTCGCCTTTTTGTTTGTTCACCTGGAGAGTTTGCGCATGTTTGATTTTGTCCGTCAGCACACGAAGATCATGATGTTCCTGATGTTCCTGCTGATCATTCCTTCGTTCGTTCTGTTCGGAATTGACGGCTACAACCGGATGCGCGAAAAGGGCGAAGTGGTGGCCCGGGTGGCCGGCCACGACATCAGCAAGGGTGAATGGGATGCCGCGCACAAGGCGGAGGCAGACCGGATTCGCGCCAGTTCGCCGAATGTCGACGCCAAACTGCTGGACTCGCCTGAAGCCCGCTACGTGACACTCGAACGCATGGTGCGCGAGCGCGTGATGGCCGAGGCAGCGGACAAGTTCAAACTGACCACCAGCGATGCGCGGTTGGCGCGGGACCTGCAGGAAAATCCCACCATCGCCGCGATGCGGCTGCCCGATGGCAAGCTTGACATGGACCGCTACCGGCAACTCGCTGCCAGCCAGGGTCTGACGCCCGAGGGCTTTGAGGCACGGGTACGCCGCGATCTGTCGGCGCGACAGGTTGAACTCGGCGTCATCGCCAGCGGCTTTTCCGCCGCCGGTGTTGCCGACTTGTCACTGAATGCTTTTTTTGAGAAGCGCGAGGTACAGATTGCCAACTTTCTGACCACCGATTTCGCCGCCAAGGTTGACCCGAGCGACGCCGAACTGGAAACCTACTACAAAGCCAATCAAGCGCTGTTTCAGGCGCCCGAGCACGCCAGCATTGAATATCTGGTGCTCGATCTTGACGCAGTGAAGAAGGGCATTTCCATCAACGAGGCCGACCTGAAGTCGTATTACGACCAAAATGTGGCGCGTCTGAGCGGCATCGAAGAGCGTCGTGCAAGTCACATCCTGATCAATGCGCCCAAGGACGCCCCCGCGGTCGAACGCCAAAAGGCCAAGGCGCTGGCGCAGGAGCTATTACAGGAGTTGCGCAAGTCGCCTGAACGCTTTGCCGAGTTGGCCAGGACCAAATCGCAAGATACCGGCTCGGCGGAGAAGGGCGGCGATCTGGATTATTTCGCCCGCGGCTCAATGGTCAAACCTTTCGAAGATGCCGCATTTGCAATGAAGAAGGGCGACATCAGCGACATTGTCGAGTCCGAGTTCGGCTACCACATCATTCATCTGACCGATATCAAGACGCCCAAGCAGCGAAGTTTCGAGGAATTGCGCCCGCAAATCGAGGCCGACCTTAAGACCCAGCAGGCGCAGCGCAAGTTTGCCGAAACGGCAGAGATCTTCACGAATGGGGTGTATGAGCAATCCGACAGTCTCAAACCCGTCGCCGACAAGCTCAAGCTGGAGATCAGGACCGCCTCCGACGTCACCCGCAAGCCCGGCCAGGGGGTGAGCGGGGTGCTGGCCAACGCCAAGTTCCTGGCCGCCCTGTTCGGTCCCGATACGGTTGACAGGAAGCGCAACACCGAGGCGATTGAGACGGCCCCGAATCAATTGGCCGCGGGGCGCATTGTTCAGTACTTTGCCAGCCGCACACTGCCGTTTGCCGAGGTTCGCGCGGTGGTGCGCGAGCGCGTTGTGAGCGCGCGTGCTACCGAACTGGCCAAGAAAGAGGGGCAGGCCAAACTTGCGGCCTGGAAAGCTGCGCCGGCCTCCGCACAGTTGCCCGTACCGGTACTCGTCTCGCGGGATCAGGCCCAGGGCGTCAACCCCGCGGTAGTCAGTGCCGCCTTGCGCGCTGACAGCAGCAAGCTTCCGGGCATGATCGGCGTCGATTTGGGCACTCAAGGCTACGCGGTGGTCAGGATCGACAAGATCGTCGCGCGTGCCGCGCCATCGGCCCAAGCGGCCAAGCAGGACCGCGATCAATACGCGCAGTGGTGGACCCGGGCCGAGGCGCAGGCCTATTACGGTGTCTTGAAGGAGCGCTTCAGAGTGGAGTTTCTCGCGCCGCGTCCGGCGCGCGGCTCGACCGAGCTCGCCGCCAATTAGCTCGCGACGGCTATAATCGCACGGCGTGGTGGCTGTAGCTCAGTTGGTAGAGTCCAGGATTGTGATTCCTGT
>JAKANU010000025.1 GCA_021812315.1 Pseudomonadota bacterium | reverse complement strand
GGTTCTGTTCGCCGTCCTGTTGCTCATCTGGCTGTGGCGCTCCAACCGACCCACGAGACCCGGGGGGCGCGATCCGGCACGGACGCGCCGGATCCGCAACCAATGGTCGGCTGCGCCTTGTGTCCGGTACACGTTCCCCTGGCCGAGGCTGTACACGGAAAGTCGGGCGCCTATTGCTGCGCGGAGCACCGCCGTCGCGCGGAGCCCTGAATGGATTCGAAACCGGATAGGCAGTTGTGGTTCGGTCCGTCGTTTCTTGCTCCGACTGCCGAGTCAACCGACCAACCTCAAGAGTATGAAAGGTTATGGCGCGGCTTCATGACCGCGCGTGTCATGCTCGGGCTGGTGCTCTTGCTGCTGCAGGGCGTCATCTTGGCACTCGGTCCTGTCCAGGACACAAGCTTGATCCTGATTTGCGGTGGCTACCTGATGGTCGCCCTTGGCTCGAGGATCATGGCGCGGCCTGCGCGCCCGGGTCGGACATCCACCTTTCAGTGGATCGCCACCACCGTCGTTGATATCCTGACCTTTGCCGCGTTGCAGGCGATCCAGGGCAACAGCATCAATTACGCACCCTTGTTCGCCTTGCCCATCCTGATGGCCTCGGTGCTCGGTCCACTGTTGGTGGCTCTGGCCGCAGCTGCCGGCGTGACGCTTTTGTTGTTGGCCTATGCCGCCTGGTCGTCCATTCAGGTCCCTGCCGATGCCGCGGCCTTGTTCTTGCAGGCTGCGTTGACCGGGGCAGGTTGCTTTGCGATTTCGTTCTTCGCCAACCAGATTGCCACCCGTCTGGCCAAAGTCGAGCTCCGGGCGGAGCGCAGTCAGTTGGCCGAGCGGGTTCAGCGCCAAGTCAACGAACTCGTCATCGAATCCATGACGGATGGTGTTCTTGTCGTCGATCCACAGTGTGTGGTGCGCGCCGCCAACCCTGCTGCGCGCCAGTTGCTCGGTGCCGAGTGTGCGCTCGGAAGCGTGAGCTTTGACCTTGCCTCGCTGGCGGGATGGCAAGGCCTGGTTGACCTGACGAAAGCAAGCTTCCTGGGCCGAACCGCCGAGGCTGCCGACATCACCATTCGCCATCTCGGGCAGGGGCCCAGGCGCTTGCAAGTGCGCACGCAACTGGCGAGTACCCAAGGCGGCGTTGAGGAGCGCCTGTGTGTCATGTTCCTGCAGGACCAGCGCGAGCTTGAGGCGAGAATGCGCGCCGACAAACTCGCCAGCATGGGGCGCATGTCGGCGGCGGTAGCCCACGAGATTCGCAATCCCCTGTCAGCCATTGCCCAGGCCAATGCCCTGCTCGACGAGGATCTTCATGAGCCGCGGCACAAGCAACTGACGCAGATGGTGCTGCAAAATGCCCGGCGACTGGAGAAGATCGTCGAGGAAGTCCTGGAGATTTCTCACGTGCAACGCCGCGAGCGTGCCTTGACCGCGCCCGACCTGCTGCTCAACGAAGCGGTCGAGAGAATTTGCCGGGACTGGCAGCGGCAGACCGGCAGCGAACATCTGTTGAGTCTCGAACTTTCCAGCGATATCGTCAGGCTGAGATTCGAGACCGAACATCTGCGCCGCATCCTGGTGAATCTGCTGGACAACGCCCGTCGCTATTCGAGCTCCCGTCCCGCGGCGATTCAGGTCTACATCGGTCCACCAACAGCGAACCAGGTCAGCGTGGGCGTGTGGAGCGACGGCGCGCCCCTGGATCACTCGGTGGAACGGCACCTGTTTGAGCCGTTCTTTTCGTCCGAGAGCCGTTCCAGCGGCCTGGGACTCTACATCAGTCGCGAACTTTGCGAGGACCAGGGCGCCACGCTGGTGTACGGCCGTGCGACCCGGCACATGGCCAGCGATCTGGTCGATGGCAATGAATTCCTGATGACGTTTCCGTTGCACCCGGGTCGTGCCGGACCGGTTTCTACAACACCCGTTCCATGAACCATCACGTGGTCCCTGGTCATACCCGAATTCTGGTCGTCGACGACGAACCTGACCTGCGCAAGCTTTACGAACTCTCGCTTCTGCGAGAGGGCTACGCCGTAGACACGGCCGAAAGTCTGGCGCAAGCGCACACCTGTTTGATGGAAGGCGAATTTGACGTCGTCATCACCGACATGCGATTGCCCGATGGTTTGGGCATGGATTTGATACGCAAGATCAAGGCGCTGCATCGGCGGGAGTACTGTGTCGTGATCACAGCCTATGGCTCGGCCGAAAATGCGGTGGAATCGCTCAAAGCCGGAGCGTTTGACTATCTGACCAAACCGGTCGACCTCAAACAATTTCGCATGGTAATCGGCTCAGCGGTTCAGGAGTCCAAGGCGCACGCTGCGGGCTCCGGGCCGCGGGCACCTCAGTCCGAGGCTGCTGGCGCAGCAGCATTGCAGCGGATTGTTGGCGAGTCGACGGCAATGCGTAGCGTCAAGGAGCGCATCGTCAAAGTTGCCCGCAGCATGGCACCGATCCTCGTCACTGGCGAGTCAGGGACCGGCAAGGAACTTGTCGCCAGCGCCATCCATGCCAACAGCCACCGCGCGGATCATCCCTGGGTCGCCGTGAACTGCGGCGCCATTCCGGAGAATCTGCTCGAAACCGAGTTCTTTGGCGCCAAGAAGGGCGCCTACACGGGCTCCACGCAGGACCGCAGCGGCTTCTTCCAGGCGGCCAGCGGCGGCACCCTGTTTCTTGATGAAATCGGAGACCTGCCCTTGACCATGCAGTCAAAGCTGCTTCGAGCCATCCAGGAACGCCGCATCCGCCCGATCGGATCGCCGCAGGAAGAGCCCGTCAACGTACGCATTGTCAGCGCCACGAACAAGGACCTCGCCGCCGAGGTCCAGGCCGGACGCTTCCGCCAGGACCTGTACTACCGCTTGAACGTCATCCAAATAGAAATTCCGCCCTTGCGTGAGCGTCGCGACGACCTGCCAGCATTGTGCTCGAGCCTGTTGCGCAGAATCGCCTTCGAAAGCGGCATGACGGCCCCCACACTGCCGCCCGCGGTCCTCGAACAACTGCGGCTGGAGCCCTTGCATGGCAACGTCCGGGAGCTCGAAAACCTGCTGCACCGCGCCGTGGCCTTGAGCGACGAGAATGGACTGCAGATTGAGTCAGCCGTGCAGCCTGCACTGGTCCCGGATGATCGAAAGCAAGGCATACCTTCGGTCGACACGCCCTTGGACCAGGTGCCGATTCCGAACGATCTGCAGGGCCATCTTGACCAGACCGAGCGCGACATACTGATTCGGGCATTGAGAGAGAGCGGGTTCAACCGCACGGCCGCGGCAGCGCGACTCGGACTGAGCTTGCGCCAAATGCGCTATCGAATCGCACGCCTGGGCATCGAGGCGCGCTCGACCAACAACGACCCGGCCGATGAACCCGACTGATCCCCAAGTGTTCACCCAGCTCTGGGCCGGGGGCTGGTACCGCTTCGCTGCCCGGATGAGGTCCCCCAACTTCGGGCTGCGTCCGCCCGGAACGCTCCCCGATTTGATCGTTTTGCACTGCATCAGTCTGCCACCTGGCCACTACGGCGGCGATGCGGTGCAACGCTTGTTTGCCAACCAACTCGACTGGAACGAACATCCCTACTTCAAGAGTATTGAACCGGCACGCGTGTCCGCGCATTTCTATATCCGCCGTCACGGCGAGCTGTTGCAGTTCGTGAGTAGCGACGATCGCGCCTGGCATGCCGGCGTCTCGAGCTATGGTGGACGCGACAATTGCAACGACTATTCGATCGGCATTGAGCTTGAGGGCCTTGTCGGGGAGCATTTCGAATGCGCTCAGTATGAAACTCTCGCTGGCCTGTGTTCCGCTATCACGCAGCAGTACCCGATCAAGCACATCGTCGGCCACGAACATATCGCTGCAGATCGCAAGAGTGACCCTGGGGCGGGATTTTCATGGACAGGTTTGCAACGGGCGTTGGGTCTGCCTTCAGGGTGCTTTCCTGCGGGAGAATCCCTCCTGGCCCACGCTCCTGCCACACCCCACCCGTAGTGCCCAATGCGCCGGGTGCACACCATCGGTAGCGTTTTTCCACTACAATGCCATTTCCATGATCCGACCCGAATGAGTGGTCAACAACACGGCACTGTGCATGAATTGCTCTGCGACAAGGCAAATCCATCCATCCGCTGCGCGGCACAGCAATGCCGCATTCTTGGTTTCGAACACGCCCGGCAATCGGGTCGGCTCCGGTCGCGCTGCAGCCGGCGATTTGCGTGATGCGATGCTGCAACACAACACTTGTCAGCACATCGGGCCCGCAGAGTGAACGAATACTTTTCAATTCATTTGGCTGCTCACATAATCCGATCACGGAATTATTTATGTTGAATCGGGACGACGAAATCAGACTGGCTTTGCAATCGCAGACCCATCGCGGCACAAGGATCGGCCGCTTGGTGCGCTCACCCCGTTCGTCAAGCCAGGCACCCGCTTTGCGGGCTCCCTCATCAGTGTCGCCGTTGAACCACCTTGCCAGATTGATGGAACACGCGTGAGCTTGGTCTTGGCATACCCTTTATGACAACCAGAAATTCACGAACCATAGGCCGCTGCACAGAGCGTGAAGATGGTTCGTGTACCCGAGTTCATGGTGCTGGGATCGAACCCAACATCATGAATCGCTTCGTGCCGCCGAACTGGCATGAAGTGCTCTTTGTAAATTGATCAAGGAGAAAATCATGGCAACTGCAAAAAAACCGGCCGCAAAGAAGGCCGCTCCCGCGAAGAAAGTAGCAGCTAAAAAAGCTGCGCCGGCCAAAAAGGCGGCACCTGCTAAGAAAGTAGCAGCCAAGAAGGTGGCAGCGAAGAAAGTGGCTCCCAAAAAGGTAGCTCCGAAGAAAGCGGCTCCGAAGAAAGCGGCTCCGAAGAAAGCGGCTCCGAAGAAAGCGGCTCCGAAGAAAGCGGCTCCGAAGAAAGCGGCTCCAGCGAAAAAAGTTGCGGCGAAAAAAGTTGCGGCGAAGAAGCCCGCCGCCAAGAAACCCGTAGCCAAGAAGGCAGCCAAGAAGCCGGCAGCGAAGAAAGCGGCGAAGGCGCCCGCCGCCAAGGCAGCGCCGGCACCTGCAGCTCCTGCTGCTCAAACCACATTGAGCCCGCAGGCTGCGTGGCCGTTTCCAACCGCCAGCAAACCCTAGACTGCCATAGCAGTGCAAGGTTCAGCCCGATGCCTTTGGCATCGGGCTTTTTTTACTGCAGTGCGAGACGTCCCCGGTCCAGGGTGTAATTCTGTGGCCCGCGCTGAGCAATCTTCAGGGCGCCCATCTGATTCCCAAGTCGTGCACAGCGTTCGAGCGGCCAATCACGCTCCAGACCGAACAGCAATCCGCCACGGAATGCGTCCCCACAGCCTGTCGGGTCCACCGCCGCGTCGACACGAACCGGGTCAACGTGAATCTTCTCCGCAGCCTGCCATACCTCGCAGCCTTGCGCTCCCAGTGTCACAATCAGGCCACGCACACGGCGGGATATTTCCTCGCAAGTCCAGCCTGTGCGCTGGGTCAACATCTTGCATTCGTAATCGTTCACCGTGACCCAACTCGCCTGACTGATCATGGCACGCAACTCTTCGCCGTCAAAGCGCGGCAGTTGCTGACCGGGATCGAAGACAAACCCAATCGCATTCGCCGCCAGCTGCCGTGCGTGCTGCAACATCGCCTCACGTCCATCCGGCGCGATGATTCCGCACTTGATATCCGGGCGCGCCTCCACCACGGATAGTGCAGCCGCGTCCATGGCACCCGGGTGAAAGCCATTGATCTGGTTATTGTCGCGATCGGTAATGATCATCGCCTGCGCGGTGTAGGCATCGGGAACGGTCAGGACAAACTCGGTCGAAATACCCAGCGACTGCAGTCGCTGAAGATAGGGACCCCCGTCACTTCCAAGCGTGGCCATGGGTAGCGCCGTTCCCCCCAGCAGATGCAGGGCGTAGGCGATGTTGCCAGCACAACCGCCAAAGTCACGGCGCAGCGACGGAACCAGAAATGACACATTCAGGATATGCAATTGCTCCGGGAGGATCTGTTCCACGAAGCGTCCCTCATAGTTCATGATGGTGTCGAAAGCCAAAGAGCCACAAATGATGGATGCCATGTTGGTGAACGGTTTAGCCTTGGTTCAAAGATAGAAAGCGAGCAGCCGATAGCCTGCCACGGACTCGCCGAGTTGCCTGGAATCGACCGTCAAGCCGATGCTGACTGGCCACTCGGCACCGCCGCTCAGGGTGTCCGAAGAAGCACCAAGCTCCGAGGGGTGCAAGATGCGCCGCAACAGCGGCTTGTCGCCACTGGCGGTCAGCGTCAGTTCAATTGACGGGACAGCCACGGCAATCGGCGCCGTGTTCTTCACCGTGAACGTCAAGCGATACGTGTCCCTTGCCACCTTGTTGAACGTGGCGCTGTCGATGACGATGGACTCCTTCTGCTGCAGCGGCGAGAGCGAGCAATCCAGGGCGTTGCACAGCACCAGCAGCCACGGTCTCGTTTCGGGTCGAAGGGCGGCCAAACGGTCACGCTCATGCAACAGAATTTGGCCGACCAGCGTTCCCAGCAACAGACAGCACAGCAGGGCCATACCGACACGGGTCAGCGGCTTGCGCCAGAAAGCCTCTTGGCGCGCCTCGCGGATGAAGGAAAGCTCGCGCCAGCCCGCCTCGGTCGTCTCCTTGGGCGATGATCTCGCCTGAGGGGCTTCTTCAATGGCCAACCCGCCCCCCGCGGGCGAGGCCGATTCGGCCACACGGTCTGGTGGTACCTCCGGCTCCGGCACTGCATGCAGCGCCCCGCAAGCCTGCGTCGTCGATGCCTCTCCTGGCGGATCGAATGAGCCTGCCTGCGCCGCCGGCTGCTCTGGTGCTTGCGGCTCGCTGCCAGGCACCCCGGAGAACGCATCACCACTTTCCTGTGACAGATACAACGAAGCGTCAAAAATCTGGTCGCAACGTCCGCACCGCACCCAGCCCTCGGAAATCCGAAGCTGATCAGGCACCACTTTGAAAAGGGTCAGACAAGCCGGGCAACGCGTCAGCAGGCTCATACGACGGGAATTGTAGAGGCGCTGGCGACGCGCCTCAACGCACGGCCGTCATGCAGACCCAGCCCTCTTCCTGATCGGACACGGTGAGTGCACAGTGCGGCGCGTAAGCAGCTTGAAGTTCATTCACCTGCCGCGACAGGATGCCTGCCAGCACCAGCACGCCCCCCGGCGCCACCCGCGACCACAACAGCGGTGCCAGCACTTGAAGCGGTACTGCCAGAATATTGGCCAGAACAGTTTGATAGGCCCCCGTGGCGATATCCGGCAAGCCCGCTCGCAGCTCGACCTGATTCGCCCGCGCGTTCAGGCGTGTCGAAGCCACGGCGTCGGGGTCGATGTCAACCGCGTCAATAGCGGTGGCACCGTGCAGGGCGGCAGCGACGGCGAGAATGCCCGAGCCGCAACCATAGTCAAGAACGCGTCCGAGCTCACCAGGCGCTTCGGCGCGACGGGCCAGCCAGCGCAGGCACATTCTTGTGGTGGGGTGGGTCCCGGTGCCAAACGCCACGCCGGGATCAAGGCGAATGACTGTTCTGGCCTGCGCCGGAGCCTGGTGCCAGCTTGGAACGATCCAGAAAGTCGGCGTGATCTGCACCGGGGCAAATTGAGATTGTGTCAGTCGAACCCAGTCTTGATCGGCGAGTTCGCGCACGCTCACTGCCGCGCAATCGCCAAAGAAGTCCTGCGAGCGCAAGACCCGCAGGGCCGCATCGGCCAGGGTCCAAGATCGGTATAGGGCGCTGAGCCTGGATCGCTGCCAGCCGCTCGGTGGCGCCATGCCCGGCTCGCCAAACAGCGCCGTCTCGGCATCGCTGTTGGCGTCGGCATCCTCAACGCTGACGCTCAGCGCATCCAGCGCTTGCAGTGCATCGCAAATAGGGTCCACGCACCGCGCCGGGCAAATCAGCGCCAATTCAAACATCGAACGCCCGCTCACCGCGGGTGATTGCTCAGCCATTCTTCAAGATAGTGGATGTTGGTTCCGCCCGCCATGAACTTGGCGTCGACCATCAGCTCGCGATGCAGGGCAATATTGGTCTTGATTCCCTCGACCACCGTTTCGCCAAGTGCCGTGGTCATGCGCGCCAGGGCCTGCTCGCGGTTGTCCCCGTAGACAACGATCTTGCCGATCATCGAATCGTAGTTCGACGGCACCGTGTAATTGGTATACACATGCGAGTCAACACGCACCCCCGGTCCGCCCGGCGCGTGCCACATGCTGACGCGCCCCGGTGAGGGCACAAACCGGTACGGGTCTTCGGCGTTGAGCCGACATTCGATGGCGCAACCGTGTATTTGAACCTGGCGCTGCGTGAATGGCAGTTTTTCGCCCGCTGCCACCATGATTTGGGTCTTGACGATATCGATACCGGTGATCATTTCCGTGACCGGGTGCTCGACCTGCACCCGGGTATTCATCTCGATGAAGTAGAACTCGCCGTCTTCATAAAGAAACTCGAAAGTCCCGGCTCCCCGGTAGCCGATCTTCTTGCATGCCGTTGCGCAGCGCTCACCCAGGCGCTCGATGAGCTTGCGTGCGATACCCGGTGCCGGCGCTTCTTCAATGATCTTTTGATGACGCCGTTGCATCGAGCAGTCACGCTCGCCAAGATAGACCGCATTCTTGAACTTGTCGGCAAGAACCTGGATCTCGATATGCCTCGGGTTTTGCAGGAATTTCTCCAGGTAAACCGCGGGATTACCAAAAGCTGCGCCGGCTTCGGCCCTGGTCATGGCCACCGCATTCACCAGCGCTGCCTCGGTATGCACGACGCGCATCCCGCGTCCACCGCCACCGCCCGCGGCCTTGATGATCACCGGGTAGCCAACCGTCCTGGCAATACGGCGTACCTGCACCGGATCGTCGGGCAGTTCCCCCTCCGAGCCCGGTACGCAGGGAACGCCGGCTTTGATCATCGCCTGCTTGGCGGCAACCTTGTCGCCCATCATGCGGATCGACTCTGGCGTCGGCCCGATAAACTGGAAGCCGCTCTTCTCTACGCGTTCGGCAAAATCGGCGTTCTCGCTAAGAAAGCCGTAGCCTGGGTGGATGGCCTCGGCGTCGGTCACCTCCGCTGCCGAGATGATGGCCGGCATGTTCAGATAGCTTTGCGCCGAGGGGGGCGGCCCGATGCACACCGCCTCCTCGGCGAGCTTGATGTATTTGGCATCCCGGTCGGCTTCTGAATAGACCATCACCGCCTTGATGCCCAGTTCGCGACAGGCGCGTTGAATTCGCAGGGCAATTTCACCCCGATTGGCAACCAATATTTTCTTGAACATGGCAAGTACGCCCGACTGGCTCAGTCAATCACGAACAGGGGCTGCCCGTATTCGACCGCCTGTCCATTCACACACAGGATCTGGGTCACCACCCCGGCCTGATCAGCGTCGATTTCGTTGAGAATCTTCATGGCCTCGATGATGCAGACCGTCTGGCCCACTTTGATGCTGTCTCCAAGCTCAACAAAGGCCTTGGCACCTGGCGAAGCTGATCGATAGAAAGTACCCACCATGGGCGACTTCACGACATGCCCGACGCTGGCCACAGGCGGCGCGGGCATAGGCTCCGGCGCGGGGCTTGCGCCGGGCGCGGCGGCAGTTGGCGCCGCCGGCACTACCGGCGTCGGCTGGACCGTTGCCGCTGCGCCCTTTATGATGCGTACCTTGCCTTCGGCTTCGGTGATCTCAAGTTCTGATACGTTCGAGTCTGACACCAAGTCTATGAGTGTCTTCAATTTCCTGAGGTCCATGATATCTCCAACGATTTTTATTTAATTAGCGCCTAATTTACGCTATTTTTGCGCAAATCTGGATTCGCTTATCTTACATCACCGCCACCCACCGGGTCAGATCCGCGCGCGTCAAGGGTCCGAGCTTCTGCTGTGCAACATGTCCGTCGGGTGCAAATGCCGCCGTGAACGGCAGGCCGCCGCTGAAATTTCCGAGTCCTCGACTGATATCGATCCCTTCAAGATTGGTGATCGCAATCGGAAATTGCACCGGACTGCGCGCCAGGAAGCGCCTCACAGAGTCAATCTGGTCTACCGCCAAACCAAGAACTTGCCATCCTTTAGGATGATTTTCAGTGTAGAAGCTGTCCAATAAAGGCATTTCCTCAATACATGGTGGGCACCAGGTAGCCCAGAAGTTGACCAGAAGCGGCTGTCCGAGCAGCGTCTTCATGCGCAGTCGCCCACCGGTCGGAACCTCAAATTCCAGCTCCCACAAGCGGGACTGCCTCGGCGCGTTCGACTCCGAGTGCCGGTAGGTCCACCATCCCAGACCCGCGCCGACACCGGCACAGGCCAGCGCACCGAGCAACCGGCGACGTCGGTTTACCGCAGCCTGTCGGCGACCCAAAATTGATGCGGTATCACGGCTCATGATGACCGATCATGCAACAAACCTCGCACCGCTGCCAGATCTCCGCGCGGGGCGCGGCCAAGGGTGTCAGCACGCAAGGCCCCGCGCAGGTCGCTGTGATCATGGATATGCAGGTGCACGCCAACGTCCTCGCCAAGTTCCGGACAAAACGCGTGCACACTCAGGACCGGCACCGAGGCCCCGCGCACTCCGGCTGCGGTGCGCGGCTGGTAGGTCACATGGTGCTCGATCAGGGCCATCTCGGCAGATTTGCAGTCGTCACAAAAGAGCTCAAGATGGACATCCGAGCGGCGCGTGGCCGTGCCATGCCAGACAGCCCCGCTCAGGTACGGCCGAAAGTCCGCCATGCGCTGCATCCACAGCAGGGCCAGCCGCCGCAGGGCCAGCAACTCGCCGGGCTGCGTCGCGGCACAGAACAGTGCAATGTATTCGTGCACTGCGCGCTCCACCAGATTGTTCGGCGGTAGGGTTGTGCGCTGAGCCAGGCCCAACTCCCGCAGCGCGCGATGCTTCGCCGGACCATATTCCAGGCCTTCGGTAACGACCAACCGGGCTGCGGCCTGGGCAATTTCTGAACCAAGTGTGTGCACACCCGGCATTTTGCGCCGTGTTTCGCATCCTTGCCGGCACCTAGAATTGCAGCATGCACATTCACATTCTTGGTATTTGCGGCAGCTTCATGGGCGGTTTGGCAGCCTTGGCGCGCGAGACCGGCCATCGCGTGACCGGTTGTGACAGCGCTGTCTATCCACCGATGAGCGAGCAGTTGCAGGCGCTGGGCATCGAACTGATCGAAGGCTACAGCGCGCAGCAGACAGCGTTGAAGCCGGACATGTTTGTGGTCGGCAACGTCGTCAGCCGCGCGCGCCAGGCCGACGGGACGCCCAAGTTCGCACTGATGGAGGCCATTCTGGATGCCGGAGCCGCCTACACCAGCGGCCCGCAGTGGCTCGCCGAACAGGTGCTGCAGGGCCGCCATGTGATCGCCGTTGCCGGCACGCACGGCAAGACAACGACCACGGCGATGATCGCCTGGATCCTGGAAAGCGCCAACCTGCACCCGGGCTTTCTGGTCGGCGGCGTGCCGCTGAACTTTGGCGTCTCGGCCCGGCTGGGAGCGAGCGCAGCGCAGCCAGCAGGCGGCGCGGCGTCGGCGCGTCGCACTGGCCCGCTATTTGTTATCGAAGCCGACGAATACGACACCGCCTTCTTCGACAAGCGCAGCAAGTTTGTGCACTATCGCCCCCGGACGGCAGTGCTCAACAACCTTGAGTACGACCACGCCGACATATTTGACGATCTCGCCGCCATCGAGCGCCAGTTTCACCACCTGATTCGCACCGTGCCTGGCACCGGAGACCACGGCTCGGGCCGCCTGGTGGTGAACGGCCAGGACGCAAGTCTGGCGCGGGTTCTAGCCATGGGCTGCTGGAGCGAAACGCGCAGCTTTGGAGCGGCACCGAGCGACTTCAGCGCCGTTGGCGAGCCCGACGACTTTGACGTGCTCTACCAGGGCCGACAAGCCGGGCATGTGAAGTGGGCACTTACCGGCGTGCATAACCAACTCAACGCTCTTGCCGCCATTGCCGCCGCCCAACACGTTGGCGTGCCAACCGAGTTCGCATCTGCCGCCCTGAGCGGATTTTGCAACGTCAAACGGCGCCTGGAAGTCCGTGGCAGCGTGGCGTTGGAGGGGGCTCCAATCACCGTCTATGACGACTTCGCGCACCACCCGAGTGCCATCCGCACAACCCTCGACGGCCTGCGCCGCAAACTCGGCCCGGCCGCGCGCATTCTCGCTGCATTCGAGCCGCGTTCCAACACCATGAAGCTCGGCACCATGAAGGCGCAGCTAGCGTGGAGTCTGGAGCCCGCCGACCTGGCCTTCTGTCACGCTGCCGGCCTGGACTGGGACGCGCCAGAAGCCCTGGCGAGCATGGGTGGCAAAGCCCAAGTCGCCCACGGCATTGAAGAACTGGTCGGACAGATCCTCACCCATGCGCGCGCCGGAGACCACATCGTATGCATGAGCAACGGCAGTTTTGGCGGCGTTCACACCCGGCTGCTGCAAGCGCTCAAGGACCGGCCCGGCGTGCCTTGACCGCCTGCGCGAGCAGCTCGAGTGCGTGCACCGAATCGTCCCAGCCCAGACAGGCGTCGGTGATGCTCATGCCGTAATGCAGCCGGGCAGCAGCGTCTTTGCCCGGAGCAAATTTCTGTGCACCGGCCTGCAGATGACTCTCCAGCATCACGCCAAAGACCTGCCGTGAACCGCGCCCAAGTTGCGCCGCGATGTCGCGCGCGACCTCGAGCTGCCTTTCATGCTGTTTGTTGCTGTTGGCGTGGCTGCAATCGACCATCAGGCGCGGCGCCAGCCCGGCCTTTTCAAGCTCCCGGCAGGCCGCCGCGACACTGCCGGCATCGTAATTGGGCGTCTTGCCGCCGCGCAGGATGACGTGACAATCCTTGTTGCCATTGGTTTGCACGATCGCTACCTGACCGTTCTTGTGCACCGACAGGAAATGGTGCCCCCCCGCCGCCGCCTGGATCGCATCGGTTGCAATCCGGATGTTGCCGTCAGTGCCATTTTTGAAACCAATCGGTGCCGACAGCCCGGAGGCCAGTTCCCGATGCACCTGACTCTCGGTGGTGCGCGCACCAATGGCACCCCAGGAAATCAGGTCGCCGAGATACTGCGGCGAAATCACATCCAGAAACTCGCTGCCAGCAGGCAACCCGAGCCGATTGATCTCGATGAGCAATTGGCGAGCCATGCGCAAGCCCTCATCGATTCTGAAGGTCTCATCGAGGTACGGATCGTTGATCAGCCCCTTCCAGCCAACGGTGGTGCGTGGCTTCTCAAAATACACGCGCATGACGATCTCCAGCGTATCGGCAAAGCGCTCGCGTTGCTCGCGCAGGCGCCGGGCATAGTCAAGTGCCGCAGCCGGATCGTGGATCGAGCACGGCCCGATCACCACCAGCAGGCGGTCCTCGCGTCCGGCCATGATTGCCTGAATGCTGTGGCGGGACCGACCGATCAGCGACTCGACCATGGTGCCCACAATCGGAAAGAAGCGGATCAGATGCTCGGGCGGTGGCAACACCGTGATGTCACGAATCCTCGCGTCGTCGGTCTGACTCGTGCGATCGATCGGGTGCGCATGGGCATTCGCAAGCCAAGCGGCCGGATTCTGCGCCTCAGTTCTTGATTTCATGTTACCTGTCCTTTACGTTTCAGCCCCCGGGTCGGCGCACGCTGGCGGCCAAGCTCACGCGGTTCCGCCCACCGTCAGGCCATCGATGCGCAGGCTCGGCTGACCCACACCCACAGGCACGCTTTGCCCCTCCTTGCCGCAGGTGCCCACGCCACTGTCGAGCTTCATGTCGTTGCCGATCATGCTGACTCGCTTGAGGCACTCGGGTCCGCTACCGACCAGGGTGGCACCTTTGACCGGGTACAGAATCCTGCCGTTTTCAACCCAGAACGCCTCACTGGCGGAAAAAACAAATTTGCCTGACGTGATATCCACCTGCCCGCCACCAAAGTTGCTGGCAAACAGTCCTTTCTTGATGCTGGCGATGATCTCCTGCGGCGATTTCCCGCCCGCGAGCATATAGGTGTTGGTCATGCGTGGCATCGGAATATGCGCATAGCTCTCTCGGCGCGCATTGCCGGTGGGTTGCACGCCCATCAGGCGCGCGTTCATCGCGTCTTGCATGTAGCCCTGCAAAATTCCGTCTTCGATCAGCACATTGCGCGCGCTGGCGTTGCCCTCGTCGTCGATGTTCAGCGAGCCGCGCCGCTCGGCGATGGTGCCGTCGTCGAGCACCGTCACGCCCCTGGCGGCGACGCGCTGGCCCACTTTGCCACTGAAGGCGCTTGAGCCCTTGCGGTTGAAGTCGCCCTCCAGACCATGGCCGATGGCTTCGTGCAACAAAATGCCCGGCCAGCCCGGACCGAGCACCACCGTCATCTCCCCGGCGGGTGCGGCTCGCGCCTGCAGGTTGTTCAGCGCCGCACTGACCGCTTCGTCCACATAGCGGCTGATCACGGCGTCGTCAAAGTAGGCCAGCCCGAACCGCCCGCCGCCGCCGGCCGAGCCCATTTCACGCCGCCCCTTGTGCTCCACAATCACCGTCAGCGACAGGCGCACCAGCGGGCGTACGTCGGCTGCCCGGATGCCGTCGGCGCGCGCCACCAGCACCACGTCGTACTCGGCCGCCAGCCCGGCCATCACCTGCGCCACCCGGGTATCTTTGGCGCGTGCCAGGCGCTCCACCTTTTCCAGCAACGCCACTTTGGTGCTGCTGTCGAGCGTCGCAATCGGGTCCATGCCGGCGTACAGGCTGCGCGATCGTGCTATCTTTTTGGTAGCTGTCTGCACCCGCCGAGTCTGCCCTGCAGCCGAAATGCTGCGCACAGTCCGGGCCGCATCGCGCAGCGAGGCCAGGGAGATGTCGTCGGAATAGGCAAAGGCCGTCTTCTCGCCCGAGACGGCGCGCACGCCCACGCCCTGATCGATGCTGAACGTGCCGGTCTTGACAATGCCCTCCTCCAGACTCCAGCCCTCACTGCGCGTGTACTGGAAGTACAAATCAGCCTCGTCGACGCGGTGCGCCTTGATCCGGCCCAGAATGTGGGAGAGGTCCGATTCGTCCAGGCCAAAGGGGGTGAGTAGCAGGGACTTGGCGACGGCCAGTCGTTCAATCGTCGGTTCGCGTGAAATCATCCCGGGATTTTAGGCGTGCCCAAGCACTGCAGCAGCGCGCCGTCACTAAACCCTTCCAACCCGGCAGCGCTGGCCCGGGCAAAGACATCGCCGAGCTCATGATTGCACCAGCCGCTTGGACTTGGCAATCGACATCAGGATGCCCAGCGACATGCCCAGGGTCACCATGGCGGTGCCGCCGTAGCTGATGAACGGCAAAGGTACCCCGACCACCGGGATGATGCCACTGACCATGCCCATGTTGACAAACGCGTAGGTAAAGATGATCAGCGTGATGGAGCCGGCGAGCAGACGCGAAAACAGCGTGGGCGCCTCCAGCGCAATGGCCAGTCCGCGCAACACCAGGAAGACAAAGCCGCCGATCAGCAGCAGGTTGCCAAAGAGCCCGAATTCCTCCGAAAAGGCGGCGAAGATGAAATCCGTCGTGCGTTCCGGGATGAATTCCAGGTGCGTCTGCGTTCCCTGCATGAAGCCCTTGCCCCAGAAGCCCCCGGAGCCGATCGCAATCATTCCCTGGATGATGTGAAAGCCCCGCCCCAGGGGATCGCGCGACGGATCGAGCAGTGTGCAGATGCGTTGCTGCTGATAGTCGTGCAAGAGTGGCCAGCGCACGCCCTCGGCGCAAAGTTGCGGCTCGAACCCAAGCATCAGACCCACGCCCAGCACCGCCAGCAACACCGGCGGCAGGATCAGCTTCCAGGACAATCCGGCGAAAAAGATCACCGACAAACCGGCCGCGAGTACCAGGATCGCCGTGCCCAGATCGGGCTGCTTGACAATCAATCCGATCGGCAGCGCCAACAGCGTGACGGCCACCGCAAAGTCCAGTGGCCGCAACTGACCCTCGCGCTTCTGGAACCACCACGACAGCATCAGGGGGACGGCGATCTTCAGGATTTCACTGGGCTGCACCGTAATGCCGACGTTCAGCCAGCGCTGGGCGCCCTTCCTGGTGACGCCAAACACCGCTACCGCCACCAGCAGACTCATGCCCAGCACGTACAGTGGCACGGCCAGGGACATCAGCCGCTGCGGCGGAATCTGCGCCATCACAAACATGATGCCTGCGGCCAACAGCATGTTGCGCGCATGATCCTCAAAGCGGCTGCCATGGTCGTAGCCTGAGGAGTACATGGTCAACAAACCAGCCCCCGCAAGCACCAGCGCCGCCGCGGCCAGCGGGCCGTCAAAGCCCAGCAGCCAGGGCAGCAGGCGCCGCCAGACGGGAGGAGTTTCAAAGACATCAGCCATCAGGGCCGATTATCATCGCCCGCATGAACGCCGAGCCGACGCCACCAGCCAGCACGCACCTGCTGTATCTGCACGGCTTTCGCTCCTCGCCGCAATCGGCCAAAGCCCGTGCCATGGCCAGCCACGTCGCCCAGCGCGCGCCGGGCGTTCACTGGTGGTGTCCGCAACTACCACCATCGCCGCGTGCGGCGATGCAACAGGTGCTGGCCGGCACCGCCGATTGGCCGCGGCAGTCGATGGCGGTGATCGGCTCGTCGCTGGGCGGCTTCTATGCCACCTGGGTCGCCGAACAAACCGGCTGCCGCTCGGTGCTGCTGAACCCGGCGGTGAATCCGGCACGCGACCTTGCGAACTACATTGGCGAGCAAGCCAGCTGGCACGACCCGGCCGAGCATTTCTTCTTCCTGCCCGAATACGTGCAGGAACTGCGCGAGCTGACGCTGCACGTCCAGCGTCCTGACCCGCGCTGCCTGGCAATCATCGCCAAAGGCGACGAATTACTCGACTGGCGGGAAATGCACTCGCGCTACGCGCTGGCAAGCGTGCAACTGCTTGAGGGGGGCGATCACGCGCTCAGCGACTTCGCCGCGCACCTGCCAACCATCATGTCCTTTCTTGGCTGGCCCTGAGCCAGCGCAGTCGCGACCCGACCTCGGCCAGGTTTTGCTGGGACAATGGCAAGCATGTTCCTATTGTTTGAAGAAGCCGGCAAATTGCTTGCCGGACGCGTGCTGTCCGAAGCCGCAGCTTCGGCGCAAGTCGAGCTCGACAGTGGCAAACGCCTCAAGGTCAAGGCCCCGAGCATCCTGCTGCGTTTTGAGCAGCCCGAGCCGCAACGCTTGCTCGGCGCGGCTCAGGCGCTGGGCCAGAGCATTGAACTTGACCTGGCCTGGGAGTTTTCCCCTCCGGACGAATTTGGCTTTGCCACCCTGGCCCGTGAGTATTTCTCCGCGCCCTCGCGCGAGGCCACGCTCGAGCAGCAAGTCGCCATGCTGATGCGCCTGCTGGAGGCCCCGCACTACTTTCGCCGCGCCGGCAAAGGGCGCTTTCGCAAGGCCGGCGCCGAAGTGCTGGCGCAGGCCCTCGCAGCGATCGAGAAGAAGAAACAGCTCGCCGTGCAAATCGACCAGTGGAGCGCGGCACTGGCGCAGGGCGTCTGTCCCGCGCCGATCCGGGAACAGCTATACAGAATCCTGTTCAAGCCCGACAAAAACGCCCCTGAATACAAGGCGGTGGTGCAGGCGGCGCGCTCCACACAGACGGCGCCGCTGCAGTTGCTGGTGCGCGCCGGCGCCATCGACTCAGCGTACGACTTCCACTACAAACGCTTTGTGCTCGAGAACTTTCCGGCCGGCACCGGATTTCCCAAATGGCAGGCGCAGGGCATCGCCGAAGAGCTGGCGCTCGCGAGCGCGTGTGCGTTCTCGATCGACGATTCGGC
>JAKANU010000024.1 GCA_021812315.1 Pseudomonadota bacterium | reverse complement strand
GATCTCGATTGATGCTGGCATGTTGCTCGCCCCCGTCGGGCTGTTTGCCATCATTCTGTCGCCGATCGTTGGAAGGAGCGTCAACCGCGTCGATCCGCGCCTGCTCGCAAGCTTTGCGTTTGTTGTGTTTGCTCTGGTATTGCTGATGCGTTCGCATTTCAGTACCCAAGCCGATTTCGGCACGATCCTGATTCCAACGTTGATCCAAGGCATCGCCATGTCTTGCTTCTTCATTCCGTTGTCGGTCATCCTGCTCTCGGGCATCGCCCCCGAGAGAATTCCGGCCGCCTCGGGCCTGTCGAGCTTTGTGCGCATCGTCGCTGGATCCTTTGGCACTTCGATCGCCACCACCGTCTGGCAAGATCGCGCGGCCATGCATCACGCGCAGCTTGTGGAGTCCATCAGCCAGGGTCACCTGGCGGCCAATCAGTTGCTCGGCGGGCTCGGTGATGCTGGACTGAGCCCGCCCCAAGCCCTGGCGTTGGTGAATCGGCTGGTTGACCAGCAGGCTTACATGCTCGCGGCCAATGACGTGTTTTACGTCTCGGCGCTGATATTTCTGCTGCTGGTTCCCGTCGTATGGTTGTCGCGGCCCAGGCTTGTGGGTACGGCCGGAGGTATCGGGGACGGCACCGAGGCGACCGCTGGCGCACATTGATTCGAAGGCTAGGTTCTACAGGCGCAGTGGCTCTGCGTAGCCGGTCATCTCCAGGTAGCCGCTTCCGACCGTCTTGCCCTGCACGTCGAGGAGTTCGCTCAATCCCTCCCAATAGACGGCACCTGTGGAACTGCGGCTGTCGAGTTCCTGGTTATCCACAAGCGCCTTGACCATGTAGGAGCCGAGCGGCGTCTGCACCCTCCATTGCACTGGGTAGGTGGCCCGTGTCAACGCGCTGCTCCAGCGCCGAAGCGGTTGGAAGATCACTTCGCTTGGGCCAAAGGCGCGAGTCGCCGTCCCAGGTGCCGGACCACGAAAAGAGCCGCCCGCCCACAGTGCGCGACCGTTTGCATCGCGCAGTTGGAATGCAGTCAGTGCACTGCCCTCGAGGAGATTGACTCCGATCCAGTCCCATCCCACCGCTTGACCATACAGCAACTGCCGGCTCCATTCGTGATCGAGCCAGGCCACGCCCTGCACCGGCATCGAGCGGCCCTGCAGGCGCAACGTGCCCTCGGCTTGCAATTGCGGCACGCTGTAGTAGTAACTCGCCTGCTCTTGCTGCGGCCCTTTGCGCGAAAGGCCCTGGGCTCCCTGCAACAGCAAAGCCTGCGTTTGCGACAGCCTCAGGTCGAAGTCAAAATCGTTGGTGCCAGCGCGGGCCCGGTAGGTCTCGGCCTCGCGCGCCAGCGACCAGTCGCGCAGCCTGAGGCTCGTGTCGGCTTCACTGGCCTGCGCCACACCAAAGCCGTCGCGAGCGATGCGCTGGTCGTGCCAGAGCTTCTGCTCATCGACGTCGGTCACGGCGGCGTGCGCAAAGATTAGCTGCCTGGCGGCAAACCGCGATCTCAGCGCCTGCGTCGTGGGGACCCTTGTGCGGAAGAAGGTCAGTTGAAAGCCGAAGTCACGTTGTTGCGCACGCAAATGACCGCTCAGGTACCACCACTCGATGGCGAAGTCGGGGTGGCTGCCGAGGTCGCGGGGAAACTGCAATTTGCGTACGACCAGGGCTGGTGCGGGCCAGTGCAGGCTCGCCAGGGAAGCCGCCAGCAGGCACCTGCGCGATAGGTCGGTCCAGCACCTTTGCATCACAGCCTCAGGCCAGCAGGCGCTTGACGCGCCCCATCGCCGGGTTGCAGTCACCGAACGTGTGTGTCACCCATTGCGCATCGTGGTAGGTCGGCAAATAGCGCTCTCCGGCGTCGCACAGCAGCGACAGGATCGAGCCTTGTTGCGCGCGTTCGCGCATCTCGCTGGCCAGTCTCAGCATGCAGACGAAATGGGTGCCGGTGGATGGCCCGACCTTGCGCCCCAACAAATCCGACAGGACACGCATGCCGGCGACCGAATCAAGATCGGCAACGACCATCATGCGGTCGATCAGGGTGCGAATGAAGCTGGCCTCGACGCGCGGGCGGCCGATGCCTTCAATGCTGGAACCCGGGCCGGTCAAACCGGGATCGCCGCTGCGGTGATACTCCGCAAACACCGATCCCTGTGGGTCGGGGACGCAGATCCCGGTGTCATGACGCTGGTAGCGCACGTAGCGGCCGATGGTGGCGCTGGTGCCGCCGGTGCCCGCGCCGACCACGATCCAGCTGGGAACGGCAAAGCGTTCGCGCGCCATCTGGCTGAAGATGCTCTGAGCAATATTGTTGTTGCCGCGCCAGTCGGTGGCGCGCTCGGCGTAGGTGAACTGGTCCATGTAATGACCACCGGTCTGCTCTGCCAATGCGGCGGCTTCGGCATAGACCTGCGCGGCGCTCTCGACCCAGTGGCAGCGGCCGCCATACGAGGCAATCTGCGCCACCTTCTGGGCAGAGGTGCCGCGTGGCATCACCGCGATAAAGGGCAGACCCAGCAACCTCGCGAAGTAGGCCTCGCTGACCGCTGTCGACCCGCTTGAGGCTTCGACCACTGTCGAGCCCTCGTGCAGCCAGCCGTTGCACAGGGCGTACAAGAACAGCGAGCGCGCCAGGCGGTGCTTGAGGCTGCCGCTGGGGTGGGTCGATTCGTCTTTCAGGTACAGGTCAATGCCATGGCTGGAAAACGCCGGCAGCGCCAGAGTTATCAGATGAGTATCGGCACTGCGCTGGTAATCTGCTTCGATCAGTTCGACGGCTCGGTGCAGCCAGGCGTTGGGACGGGTGTTCATGCGGGAGAATGATGAGTCAGCGCGCCCGCGATGTTGAGCGCAAGGCTTGAAGTATCCTTGAGGGTTGTGGGCGCGTCAAATGCGGTTTGGTCAACGGAGCTAACAATGAGATCTGCAGCGACACAAATGAGTCCCCGTCCCGCGCCAGCTCGTAGGTCGTTTTCGCATGGTTTGTGGGTCTGCGCCTTGCTGGGTTTGCTGGCGGGCTGTTCGCCACCGCAGACCGCTAGCTGGTCGGGTTACGCCGAGGGAGACTACGTCTACATCGCCGCGCCGCTGGCCGGACGCCTGGATTTGCTGGCGGTGCGGCCTGGTCAGGCGGTTATCAAGAACTCGGTGTTGTTCACGCTCGATGCTGAGGCCGAGCGTGCCGCAAGTGCCGAGGCGGCGGCGCGCTTGGCCAACGCGCAAGCTCAGGCGGCGAATCTGGATAAGGGGCGGCGTACCGATGAGGTTGCCGTGAGCCAGGCACAGCTCGCGCAGGCGCAGGCTAACGCCGCCCTGGCGCAGGATGAACTGGCGCGCCAGCAACAACTCGTCGCGCGGGGGTTCATATCGCGCTCGCGACTGGAGAGCGCCAGCGCGGCGGCCAGCCAGGCCCACGCCCACGTCGCTGAACTCACTGCGGCGTTGCGGGTTGCCCGCTTGCCGGCCCGGCCTGACGAGCGGGCGGCGACGCAGGCCAGCGCGAATGCCGCTGCAGAGGCACTGCGCCAGAGCCAGTGGCGCGTGGTGCAAAAGCAGCAGACCGCGCCAACCGACGCCCTGGTTTCCGATGTTTTTTTTCGCACCGGTGAGTTCGTTGCGGCGGGTCAGCCCGTGTTGTCCTTGCTGCCTCCAGCCAACGTCAAGGTGCGCTTCTTTGTGCCAGAGTCCGAGCTCGCCAAACTCAAGCCGGACCAGTCCCTCTCGCTGAGCTGCGACGGCTGCGCGGCGTCGATCGCCGCGCACGTAACGCGTGTAGCCGCTCAGGCTGAGTACACGCCGCCGGTCATCTATTCGAATGCCCAGCGTGCCAAACTCGTGTTCATGGTCGAGGCTTATCCAGATCAACCCGCGCGCGCCTCGCTGCGGCCTGGACAGCCTGTCGATGTGCGCCTGGCAGGAAGCAAGTCGTGACGGCATGGGCCATTGATGTCAGCGATCTGACCAAGCGCTACGGCGGACGTGCCGTGGTTGACCGCATCGCGTTGCAGGTTGGTGCAGGGCGCATTTGCGGCTTTCTCGGTCCCAACGGCAGCGGCAAGACGACGACGATTCGTATGCTGTGCGGCCTGCTTACCCCGGACGCCGGCAGCGGCACCTGTCTGGGGCTGGACATCATCGGCGAGGCTCGGGCAATCAAGCGTCAGGTTGGCTATATGACGCAGAAATTCGGTCTATATGACGACCTCTCCATTCGCGAAAATCTGGATTTCGTCGCGCGCCTGTTCGAACTTGCGAATCGGCGCGCCGCGGTCGATCTGGCGCTTGAGCGGCTCGGGTTGACGGCACGTCAGCAACAGCTTGCGGGAACCCTCTCGGGGGGCTGGAAGCAGCGCCTGGCGCTGGCCGCCTGCCTGATTCACCAGCCGCGTTTGCTGCTGCTCGATGAGCCGACGGCGGGTGTGGACCCGAAGGCGCGACGTGATTTCTGGGACCAGATTCATGAGCTGGCTGCCCAGGGGATCACGGTGTTGGTTTCCACACACTACATGGATGAGGCGGAGCGATGCCATGAACTGGTCTACATTGCCTATGGAACGATTCTGGCCCGCGGCAATGAGCGCCAGATCATCGACAATGCCGCGCTCGTGGTCTGGTCGATTCAGGGCGTGGGCGTGCAGACGCTGATGGCGCCGCTCAAGGCGGCACCGGGCGTGTTGAGCGTTGCAGCATTTGGCAATGCGGTTCACGTTGCCGGGCAGGATCAGGCGCTGCTCGAGCAGGCGCTGGCGGCGGTGCGGGATCGCCCGGGGCTGCGGGTGACTCCAGCTCAGGCCAATCTGGAGGACGTATTTATCAGCCTGATTGCCAGCGCCCAGGACAATTTTTCGAACGCCGGCGCCGTGTTGGCGAGCAAAGCATGAAGCGCTTTTCCTGGCGCCGCATGCTGGCGATCTTTGTCAAGGAATTCCAGCAGATGCTGCGGGACCGCCTGACCTTTGCCATGGCCGTGGGGATACCGATCCTGCAACTGGTGCTGTTTGGTTACGCCATCAATGCCGACCCCAAAGGGCTGCCCACGGCGGTGGTCAGCGCCGACCACAGTCCCATGACGCGCAGCTTTATTGCGGCATTACAAAACACCGGGTACTTTCGCATTACCCATAGCGGGACCAGTGAGGGCGAAGGTGATGCGCTGTTGCATGACGGTCAGGTGCAGTTCATGATCGTCATTCCGCCGGATTTCTCGCAGCAACTGGTTCGCGGGCAGCGCCCGGTCATCCTGGTTTCGGTCGATGCCACCGATCCGTCGGCCGCGGGTAACGCCCTGGCGGCACTCAATGCGGTGGCGGGGCAGGCGTTGCGCCATGACCTGACGGGTTCGTTGCGCCACCTGCAGGGCACTGCGCCCGCCTTTGAGCTGCGGATTCACAAGCGCTACAACCCGGAGGGTTTGTCGCGCTACAACATCGTGCCCGGACTGATCGGCACTATCCTGACCATGACCATGGTGATGCTGACCGGCCTGGGCATGACCCGCGAGCGCGAACGCGGCACCATGGAGAACCTGCTCGCCACACCGGTGCGCCCTGCCGAGGTGATGGTTGGCAAGATCCTGCCTTATGTGGTGATCGGCTACGTCCAGCTTGGGGTGATCTTGCTGGCGGCCTTCGTCTTGTTCGAAGTGCCGATGGTCGGCAGTTTCACACTGCTCATGGCGATGATCGGGGTATTCATTGTCGCCAATCTGGGGGTCGGCTTCACTTTCTCCACGATTGCGCGCAACCAGTTGCAGGCCGTGCAGATGACCTTCTTCTTCTTCCTGCCATCGATGCTGTTGTCGGGCTTCATGTTTCCGTTTCGGGGGATGCCGGTGTGGGCGCAGTACATCGGGGAAGTGTTGCCGCTGACGCATTTCCTGCGCATTGTTCGTGGCATCATGCTAAAGGGTAATGCTGCGTGGCAACTGCTGCCCGAGCTCTGGCCGATGCTGGCGTTCTTGCTGGTGGCATGCACCATCGCGCTCAAACGCTATCGGCAGACTCTGGATTGACGTCGCCCACAGGCCTTTGCGGGGCGCGTCTTGGTGGCAAGTTGAGTAAACTTCCCGCATGAAGACTTACCTGGTTGGTGGTGCGCTGCGCGACGCCCTGTTGGGCTTGCCGGTGAAGGACCGCGACTGGGTGGTGGTGGGGAGTACGCCGGGGGACATGCTGGCACAAGGCTACCTGCCGGTGGGGCGGGACTTTCCGGTGTTTCTGCATCCGCAGACGAAGGAGGAATACGCGCTGGCCCGCACCGAGCGCAAGACGGCGCGTGGTTACCACGGCTTTGCGTTCAACGCCAGCGTCGACGTGAGCTTGGAGCAGGACCTGTCGCGTCGCGACCTCACTATCAATTCGATAGCTGCTCACGCAGACTGCATAAGCGCTGACGGGAAATTTGACATAAATGGCGCGAACCTGATCGACCCCTATGGGGGTCAGCGTGACATCGCCGACCGAGTGTTTCGTCACGTCACCCCGGCGTTTCGGGAGGACCCGGTGCGCATCCTGCGCGTGGCACGGCTGGCGGCGCGCTTTTCCGACTTCGAGGTCGCACCCGAGACGATGGCACTGATGCGTGAGATGGTGCAAGATGGCGAGGCTGATCATCTGGTGGCCGAGCGCGTCTGGCAGGAACTTGCCAAGGGGCTGATGCAAGACACGCCATCGCGCATGTTTGCAGTGTTGCGCGAGTGCGGCGCTTTGGCTCGGCTGCTGCCCGAGCTTGACCGCTTGTGGGGTGTGCCGCAACGTATCGATTATCACCCCGAAGTCGACACTGGCGCGCACCTGATGCTGGTCCTGGATATGAGCGCACGACTGCAGGCGTCGCTGCCAGTGCGCCTGGCCTGCCTGTTGCATGATCTGGGCAAGGGCACCACGCCAGCATCGGTTTTGCCGCGCCATCTCGGTCACGAGCAGCGCAGCGTGCGCATGCTTCAAGGCGTCTGCGAGCGCCTGCGAGTGCCGACCGAGTGCCGCCTGCTGGCCGAAGTGGTGGCGCGCGAACACGGAAACATCCACCGCAGTGCCGACTTGAACCCGGCCGCCCTGGTGCGACTGCTGGAGCGTTGCGACGCCTTTCGCAAACCGCAGCGCTTTGAGGATGTGCTGCTGGCCTGCGAATGCGACGCACGCGGGCGCCTGGGCTTGCATGATGCACCGTACCCGCAGCGCCAGCGCTTGCAACTGGCACTGATTGCAGCCCGCTCGGTCGCTACAGATGTTATAGCGGCGCAAGCTTTATCAACGGGCGTTGCAGGCGAATTCCTTGGGAAGATGATTCACCAGGCGCGGGTCGAAGCCGTGCAGGCGACAGCGTGAATCCTGCGCGGCACTCCTGGGATGCACTGGTCGGGCAGTATCGCTTGCAGCCGGGTCGCGCGCCCAGTATTGTCGGCCAGCGTCCGGTGCTGGCCCCTGGCCGGCTGGCAGGACTGCTGCGGGGCCAGCGTGGCGTGCAGGTCGGCAGGACCTTGAGCAGCCTGTTCACACTGTGTTCGCACGCCCATCGACGTGCCGCCGACATGGTGCTGCGGGTGGCGCAGGGTGGGGCGGAACCCGGGTTCGCCACCGCTGCGCCGGTGCCACTATGGCTGGAGACGGCGCGCGATCATCTGCGCAGCATCGCGCTGGATTGGCCGCAGCGTCTGCCCGGGCCCGGGCTGGATGGGCATGCTCTTGAGTGGTTGCGCGATTGCCCGTTGCAGCTCGGTACGGTCAGCCCGGCGGCCGATGCCGCAACGGCCGCACGGGCCTTGGCTGCCTTGCGCGAATGGCTGCAAC
The DNA here is from genome assembly GCA_021812315.1 of Pseudomonadota bacterium. Taxonomy (GTDB): domain Bacteria; phylum Pseudomonadota; class Gammaproteobacteria; order Burkholderiales; family Burkholderiaceae_C; genus Rhodoferax. The sequence continues at coordinate 10,085 of JAKANU010000024.1, read as the reverse complement.
AGCGGGTGCTCGGGCAGCCGATCGATGCATGGCTTGATACCTGCCGCGATCCGGACGCGTTGGCGCTGTGGTGTCAGACCCGGGCCGAGCGTTTGCCGCCGGCACGCTGCCTGAGCATCTGGCGGCCGTTGGCACAGAAGTTGATGCCGCAAACGCGCCTTTTGGAGTTGCTCGATTCGGACCTGAATTTGCAAAATGCCCGCCTGCGCGAACTTGCGCAGAAGTTGGTCGCCGACCCGGACTTTGTGCAGCGGCCGAGCTGGCTCGGTCAGTGCGCGGAAACAGGAGCTTGGTCGCGTTTGCGGCACCGAGGCGCTGCATTGCCTGCGCGGCACAGCGCGTGGACCCGCTTGAGCTCGCGCTGGCTCGAACTGGTAACGATTGCCGCAGCCGATCCGAATACCACGAACCGGGGCGATCCTGCGTTGCTGGCGTTGGGTGCCCTGGAACTGGGACATGGGCAAGCGCTGTCCTGGGTTGAAATGGCGCGTGGTCTGTTACTGCACTGGGTCCAGCTCGACCCCGCAGGTGGCGTGCAGGACTATCGCGTTGTGGCCCCCACCGAATGGAATTTCCATCCGCAAGGCGCACTGGCCGGCGCGCTTGCCGCGCTCCCGCCGGGTGAGGTGCAGGCCGCCCGCACACTGGCCGCGGCATTTGATCCCTGTGTGGCATGCTCGGTATAGACTTCGACCACGAGAACCAACGATTCACTGAAATGGAGCCGCGATGACGCTCAATGTGCTTTGGCTACAGTCCGGTGGTTGCGGCGGCTGCAGCATGTCGCTGCTTTGCGCTGACACGCCTCACTTCCCAGAGCTGTTGCGCAACAACGGGGTTCAACTGCTATGGCACCCGGCCTTGTCCTTGCACGGCGAGCACGACTTGCTGGATCTGCTCGGCGCTTGCCTGAACGGGAGCATTCGTCTGGACGCCTTGTGCATCGAGGGCGCACTGCTGCGTGGTCCGCAGCGCAGCGGGCGTTTTCATGTGCTGGCGGGCACCGGACTTCCGATGATCGATTGGGTGCGCAAGCTTTCGTCAGTCGCCAGACACGTGCTGGCCATTGGTAGCTGCGCGGCCTGGGGCGGCATCACGGCGAGTGGCAGCAATCCGACCGACGCTTGTGGGCTGCAGTATGAGGACGAGCATCGGGGCGGCCTGTTGGGCACCGGCTTTCTTGCCCATGCAGGCTTGCCGGTGGTCAATATTGCGGGCTGCCCGACGCATCCGGGCTGGGTCATCGACACACTGATGGGGCTGGCCGCTGAGGCTTTGACGCTCGATGATCTCGATCCGCTGGGTCGGCCGCGGCTTTTTGCCGACCAGTTGGTGCATCACGGCTGCACACGCAATGAGTATTACGAGTACAAGGCCAGTGCCGGCAAACCGTCTGACCTGGGTTGCACGATGGAGAACATGGGTTGCAAGGGTACGCAAGCTCATGCCGATTGCAACCGCCGGCTGTGGAACGGCGATGGTTCCTGCACACGCGCCGGATACGCCTGTATCAGTTGCACCGAGCCAGGATTTCAGACCCCTGGACATCCCTTTCACCTGACGCCAAAATTGGCAGGTATTCCGATCGGCCTGCCGACCGATATGCCCAAAGCATGGTTTGTTGCCTTGGCTTCGCTATCCAAGAGCGCCACGCCACGGCGCGTCAAGACGAATTCGCACAGCGACCACGTGGCCCTGCCGCCGGTGTCTCGCAAGACCGGATTACGCTAAGCGGGGCTGTGATGACACGCTTGATTCTGGGGCCTTTCAACCGCGTCGAGGGTGACCTTGAAGTGCAGCTCGAGGTGCAGCACTCGCGCGTCACCGAGGCTCGGGTCAGCGCTCCAATGTACCGGGGCTTCGAGCGCATGCTGGTGGGACGCGACCCCATGGACGCGCTGACGATTGCGCCGCGCATTTGCGGTATTTGCTCGGTCTCGCAATCGGTGGCCGCGGCACGTGCACTGGCCGATGCATCCGGCGTGGTGATGCCGCCAAACGGCGTACACGCCACCAACCTGATGCTGGCGTGTGAAAACCTGGCCGATCATCTGGCGCATTTCTACATCTTTTTCATGCCTGACTTCACGCGTGAGGTCTATGCCACCCGGCGTTGGCATGGGGAGGCGCAACGACGCTTTGCAGCGCTTTCAGGTCCGGCGGCGGGCAGCGGTGTGAGCAACAGCGCGGCGGTGGCGGCACGGGCGCGCTGGCTCGAACTGATGGGAACGCTTGGCGGCAAGTGGCCGCATACCGGCGCGATCCTGCCCGGGGGCAGTTCGCGCGCCATCGAGTCGGCCGAACGCAGCAGGCTTCTCGCGCGCCTGCGTGAGATGCGATCGTTCTTGGAGCAAACGCTGTTTGGTTCCGTATTGGAGGAAGTTGCGGAGCTTGATAGTCCGGTAGCGTTGCAGCGCCTTGTCGACCGCACACCACAGAGCGATCTGGCATTTTTTGTCGAGCTTGCCGCCGATGCTGGCCTGGCCACGCTCGGGCCAGGCCCCGGACGCTACCTGAGCTACGGCGCCTACGCCCTGCCCGAGGCTGGAACAGGTCTGGCCCGTGGTGTCTGGGATGGCATGACACAGCGCTGCTGCCCCCTCGATATCAACCAGATCAGCGAAGACAGTTGCCACGCTTGGTTTGCGGATGGAGATACTGCACGCCCACTGCACCCCAGCAACGGACTGACGCAACCCGACCTCGACAAGTCCGACGCCTACACTTGGAACAAGGCGCCAAGACTGGCAGGCCAAGTGGTCGAGACCGGCGCGGTTGCACGTCAGCTGGTTGACGGACAGACACTGATCCGGGCGCTGGTTCTCACGCATGGTGGCACGGTCTACACCAGGGTGCTGGCGAGACTGATGGAGATCGCCCGCGTCTTGCCGATGATGGAGCGCTGGCTTGCGGCGCTGCAACCGCGCGAGCCCTACTATCGCGCCCAGTCGCTGCCTGCCGAAGGACAGGGAGCAGGGTTGACCGAGGCGGCACGTGGCGCGCTGGGGCATTGGTTGCGTATCGAAAACGGGCGCATTGCCAACTATCAGATTGTGGCACCGACGAGTTGGAATTTCTCGCCACGAGACGCGGCTGGGACGCCGGGCGCGCTCGAATCAGCGTTGGTGGGTGCGAAGATGGACCGTGTCGACGCGCCGGGCCAAAGCGTTGCCGTGCAGCACATCGTTCGCTCATTTGATCCGTGCATGGTGTGCACGGTGCATTGAATCGTGACCACACCGCCTGTTTCACCGCTGAAGCATCTGGCGTTGTCTGATCTCGACGGCGTCGATGAGGCAACCTGGCTGGGCGTGATTCACAAGATGGATGAGGTCTACTCCAAGCTGGTTAGTGACGAGGTCGAGCTCGAAGAAAAGAACGCGCAGCTTGAGCAGTCCCAGCAGTTTATTTTCAGCGTATTGTCGGCGATGAGCGACGTGCTGATCGCCTGTAATCAGGATGGACTGATCGAAGAGACCAACGTCGCTTTGTGTGAGCTCGTCGGTCGCAGCGAAGAATCATTGCGTGGCACGCCCGTGCTGGAGTTGCTGGCCGATGAACAAAGCGCGCAACGCTGGCGTTTGGCGATGTATCACTCGGAGTCGCGTGCGGGGACGGTGGTGGACATCAATTTGCGCGATGCCAGCGGCCAGATCGCTGCGGTGGACCTCAATTGCACACCGAGGTACGACAGCGCGGGTCGGCAGGTGGGTCGAGTCCTGGTCGGGCGCCCCATGGGCGAACTCAAGAGGGCCTATCATCAGCTGCGCGAGGCCCACGAAGCCCTGAAGCTGGCGCAACAGCAGTTGCTGCACTCTGAAAAAATGGCTTCGCTGGGACGTTTGGTCGCTGGAGTTGCACACGAGCTCAACAATCCGATCAGCTTCGTGCTCGGCAACGTGCATGTGTTGCAGCGCTATGGCGCGCGACTGCGCAGCTACTTGGAGGAGGTGCATCGCCTCGATCTGCCTGCTCAGGTTCAGGTCCTGCGTGAGGCGTTGCGCATTGACCGCCTGCTTGAAGACCTGCCCTCATTGATGGAGGGCACGCTTGAGGGTGCTCAGCGGACCACGGATATCGTCAGCGGCTTGAAGCGGTTTTCCACGACGGGAAACGAGGAAATCACCCAGGTTGAAGTCCATGCGGTGGTCGAACGTGCCATTCTGTGGGTAAAGAAAGGTACTGCGCCACGCTTCGAAATCAATTGGTCCGGCGGCGATGATTGTTATGTCACGGGCAACGCCGGCCAGTTGCTGCAGGTCATGATGAACCTGATTCAAAACGCCTACGACGCGACGAGCAGCGCCGACGACAGGGTGCCGGAACTACACATTACCAGCGTAACGACAGATGACTGCGTGCTGTTGCGCTTTGCAGATAACGGCCCTGGCATCGCGCCGGATCACCTGTCACGCGTGTTTGACCCATTCTTCACGACCAAGAGTGTTGGTAAAGGCACAGGGCTGGGTCTGTCGATCAGCTATGGTATCGTGCAGCAACATGGCGGACAGCTCACCGCCGAAAACCTGCCACGTGGCGGTGCTCAGTTCACCTTAAGCCTGCCCTTGACCAATCTCAAGCCAGTGTCGACTTGACCGCCAGCACGGGGCACGAAACCGACAGCAGCAACTCCTGCGCAACGCTGCCCATGATCAGCTTGCCCACGGGCGAGCGCTTTCTCAGACCGATGATCAGCAACGAAGCCTGCAGCGATTGGACCAGACCCTCGATCTCTTCGACCGCATTCTTCCCACGCACGTATTGTTTGACTTCGGCTTCGAGGCCGGTGCTGGCCAATAGTTGCTCGACTCGCTCAAAATCCTGCACGTCGGCAAATGATGGGTCGTCCTTCTTCCCGCCAGGACTGGCGTTGACCACCACCAGCCGCTCTCGGCGACGTGTCGCGATCTCGATGCCCTTGTCGAGTGCGGCCTGGCCTTCCGGGCGTGGCACGTAGGCTACAAGTATGGTCATTCAATCTCTCCGGTTGTGTTAATACAAGTCCAAATCTACCCGAATCATGCCATCAAAACAACGGCTGCCTCAATGTCCAGGATCTACGGCAGCCTGGTCGCCTGATCCAGCCCCAGACGCATCAGTTTCATGCGCAAACCGACACGTGTCAGACCCAATTCTTCGGCAACCCGGCTCTTGTTGCCACGATGTCGCTGCATGGCCTCGCGGATGAACTGCGCCTCGACCCGTTCCAACTGATGCTTGAGTGCGCCCGATTCGTGCGCCTCGTTGTGATCCTCCACAATCGATGCGGGCTGGCGCACCCGTGCGGACAGCAGATCGGCCCCGAGCAAGGGCCCGTCGCCCAAGGCCAGGGCGCGGCGGACTTCGTTTTGTAACTCGCGTACATTGCCTGGCCACGGATGGCTGATCAGGCAGCGCAGCGCCTCGTTGGACATTTGCCGGCCCTTGAGCGCAGACCGTGCCAGCATCTCGGTGACAATCGGTGCGATGTCCTGGGGACGCTCGCGCAAGGCCGGCAGATACAGTGTGATGCCGGCCACCCGGTAGTAAAGGTCTTCGCGGAATCGGCCGCTGCGGACATCGGCTTCCAGATTGCGATTGGTTGCGGCAATCAAGCGGACATCAACGGCCACCGGACGCGGGCTGCCGACGGGACGTACCTCGCCCTCTTGCAGGGCTCTCAGCAGCTTCACTTGGAAGGCTGGAGAGGTCTCGCCAATTTCGTCGAGAAACAGAGTGCCCCCATCGGCCTGCTGAAACAGGCCGGTGCGCGACTCGGTGGCGCCGGTAAAGGCGCCTCGCTTGTGTCCGAAGAGTTCGCTCTCCAGCAAGGTGTCAGGCATGGCGCCGCAGTTTTCGACGACGAAGGGCTGTTCGGCGCGGGTGCTGGCGTAGTGGATGGCACGTGCCAACAGTTCCTTGCCTGTGCCCGACTCGCCTGTGATGAGCACTGGCAGGTCGTGTCCGGAAATCTTCTGCGCCAGTTGGCAGACCTCGTTCAAGGGGCTGTCTGGCGCCCGCGTGAGCCGATCAAAGCCGGCTTGACGCTTGGCCTTCTGGCGCAAGTTGGCCACTTGAACGGACAGGGTCTCTGGACTGGCGCGCAATTCAAGAGTGAGGCGTTGATTTTCCTGTTGCAAACGCCAGAGCTGCGCTGCATTTTGCAGGGTCAGAAGCAACTGATCGGGGTGCCAGGGTTTGAGCAGGTATTGCCATATGCCGGCCTCGTTGATTCCAGCGATGATGTCTTCAGCCTCGGTATGACCCGAAAGGATCAGGCGTACAGTATTTGGCCATTGGCTGCGAACGTTGCGAAGAAACTCCACACCCGAAGTGCCACGCATGCGCTGGTCCGAAAGGACGATCTGGACAACTTCGGCTTCCATGACGGCCATGCCGTCTTCGGCGCAAGCCGCGGTGAATATCGTAAAGTGATCTTCAAGCGTGCGTCGCAGCGTCTCGAGCGAGCGCCGTTCGTCATCGACGATGAGGACTGATAAGGGCGTGCGCTGAGTCATGGTACAACCCAGCCCAAATCACGATGGCGCGCGAGGTGCCGCGGTGTCCAGGATGCCGGGGACTTGTAAACGAAATGATGGCGGGCGACGTGGTAGCTTGGATCAAAGCCGAAGAAATTGCGCCGCATCTGGCTCAACTCTGCCTCGCGGTAGGCTGAAAGTGGTTTGACCGATTCGTCTTGTCGGCGGGCTTCAAGCTTCGCGGTGATGATTCCAGCAAAGTTCGTGTCCGCCGCCAGACGCTTTGCGCGCCGCAACACGTCGCGACGAAAGGCCAACACGTCACCCAAAATGCAAGCATCGATGAAGCCAATGTCCAATGCCTGCGGGGCTGTCAAGGGTTGGCGGCGGCGCATGATGGCTTGCGCGCCGTCTTCGCCTAGGCGTCTGGGCAAGAGATAGGTCCAGTATTCAGATCCGTACAGATTGCCCATGTTCTTGTAATGTGGGTTGAGCACCGTGGCCTCGCGCGCCCAGACGTGGTCACAGGCGCGCGCCAGGAAGCACCCACCGGCGCCGCTATTTCCGCCCATCGCCGCGACCGTGATTTGGTGCTCGGTGTTGATCAGTTCCAGTGTCAGATCGTTCATGGCGTTGATGTTGCGCCACGACTCCTCAGCAGCGGATCCGTGAGCCAGACTGGCGGCCTCAATGACGTTGAGGTGAATTCCGTTCGACCAATGATCAGTGCCACCCATCAGAAGCAAGATCCGCGTTGGCCGTTGCTTGGCCCATTTCAAGGCCTCGTGCAGGCGCGAACATTGGATGGTCGACATTGCACCGTTGTAAAACTCAAAGTGCAGAATGCCGATGTTCCCATCCTCCTCATAGCTGATATCTTGCCATGTGGGCGTAGGCGTGCGCCACCAGGTGCAAAGCGCACGCTGTGGCAGGTTCGCAGCTTCAGGTTCGAAAGCAAGCGCGGCGGGTAATTTGATGCTGTTGTCGCGTTTGACATGTCCAATCCACACCGCACCGTCGGTTGTCGCCCGCAGGAGGGCGGTTTCGCGTCGGGCGATGAGCGCTCCGGCGGGACCACGCAGTGTCGCTTCGGGCCAGGCGTCGAACAGGCGGCAGGGCGTTCCAAAAAGCTCGTCCATCACGCCCGGAAAGCCGTCGGCGGCACGAATCTTTCGCAGCACTTTGGCTGTGTCGTCGCGCTGCCAGTCGAGACAGCGGTCGGATTGTTGCATCGGCCGGTGCGCCCGCCCGCCCCTAACGCGCAGTGCAGACTGTCGCTGCGGGGTGAACACCTGCGATTCAAAGTGCTCCAGTGACCGCAATACTGCCTTTGTCGCCGCCTGCGTGACCTCATTGCGGTAAATGCTCGACTTCGTTGCCCGGCGCATCGGAAATGTCTCGTAGGCCCAAACCGGGCCCGCATCCAGCTCGGCCTGAGCCTGCAAGACGGTCACGCCCCACACGGGTTGGTCTTCTTCAATGGCCCAATCGAGCGCCGAGGGACCGCGGTCGCCCGGAATCCCCGGGTGAACGACCAGGCAGACCTGACGCGACCAAATGGATCGAGGAATGGCACGGCGCAAGTACGGCGCAATGATGAGATCAGGCGCGAACAGCGCAACCGCCTCTTCGTTGACACTGTCGGCGATGTCGAATTCCACGGAAATCTCGTGCCCGCGCAGGCCTAGCTCAGCGGCCAGGCGCTGACACAGGCTGTTGAAGGCATGGGTGAGTAACAGGATGCGCATGCGTGTTATGTCGGTCGCTGAGTCAGGATCACAGATTGCTATGCAAGGACAACCCTTCTAGCAAATTCTTGGCAGTTGGTCACCCGCTAGCCAATCAACGATGCGTCGACCGCCAAAGGCGGTATTGAGCTGGACGAAGTGATGGTCGTCAGTCAGAACTTTACCGATCACGGCGGCTTCGGTAGCCAGCGGGTGGGAGCGCATGACCGCGAGCAACCCTGGGGCATCCGCTTCGGCGCAGATGGCGACCAACTTGCCTTCATTGGCGACATTGAGCGGATCGAGTCCCAGTAACTCGCAAGCGGCAGCGACCTCGGGTCTGATGGGTATCGCCTGTTCCTGCAGCATCATCCCGACGCCTGACTGGGACGCGATTTCGTTGAGCGTTGCCGCGAGTCCGCCACGCGTGGGGTCGCGCAGACAGCGAATATCGGCACGCGTGGCCAGCATTGTTGCCACCAGTCCATGCAGCGCTGCGCTGTCCGAAACGATGGGTGCATTGAACGACAGGTTTTCGCGCTTGCTCATGATGGCAACGCCGTGGTCACCGATTGAGCCCGACAGTAATACAAGGTCCCCGGCGCGCGCACGGGCGCCTCCGAGGTCGAGTCCCTCAGGCAGCACGCCCACGCCGGTTGTCGTAATGAAAATGCCGTCGCCCTTGCCGCGCTCGACGACTTTGGTATCACCCGTCACTATGGGTACCATGGCTGCACGCGATGCCTGCGCAATGGAGACAATGATCCGCTCCAAGTCGCTCAGGGCAAAGCCTTCTTCCAAGATGAAACCTGCGGCAAGATAGAGCGGGACGGCTCCCATCATGGCAACGTCATTGATCGTGCCATGCACCGAGAGCGAGCCGATATCGCCGCCTGGAAAGAACAGTGGTGAAACCACGTGACAGTCGGTGGACATCACCAGACGCCCCGGGAGCCCGCCTAGGGTTGGCGCCGGCAGGACGGCGCCGTCGTTGCCCTGCCCCAGATAGTCGTTGCCCAAGTGTCGCAGAAAGAGCTCCGCGATCAATTGCGCCATGGCGCGCCCACCAGCGCCATGGGACATATCCACCCGGCCCTGCATGGAATCAAGCGGCCGCGGGTAAGCTCTCCTGATATTGGTCATGGCCTTACATTTCCTTGTAGCGTCCGTAGCTGTAGTGCGCGGCGCATGCGCCCTCGTTACTGACCATGCACGACCCCACCGGATTGTCAGGTGTGCAGGCGGTCCCGAAAATCCTGCAATCCTGTGGACGTTTGACGCCACGCAAAATGGCACCGCACTCACAAGCCCTATGGTCGGGGACGGACCGGTATTCGAGTTGGAAGCGACGCTCAGCGTCAAAACGTGCGTACCGCTCCCGCACTTTCAGCGCGGAATACGGCACCACCGAGAGACCGCGCCACTCAAATTCCCTGCGCAATTCAAAGACCTCCGCCACGCAGTCCTGGGCCTTGAGGTTGCCCTCGCGCGTCACAGCCCGAGAGAATTCGTTCTCCACCTCTGCGCGTGCTTCATTGACCTGCCGCACCAACATCAGAATCGCCTGCATGACGTCAAGGGGTTCAAAGCCTGCGATCACTACGGGCTTTCGATATTCTTCGGCAAAGAACTCGTAAGGTCGACTGCCAATGACCGTGGAGACATGCGCCGGCCCGATGAAGCCATCGATCGGCACTGTGCCCCACTGACGCACCTCGGGCGATTCAAGAATATGGCTGATGGCAGCTGGCGTGAGTACGTGACAGCATAGAACGCTGAAGTTGAGCAACTGCTCACGCTGTGCCTGCCCGATCGCCAGCGCCGTGGGTGGCGTGGTCGTCTCGAATCCGATCGCAAAGAAGACCACTTCACGCTGGGCGTTCTCGCGAGCGATTTGCAA
>JAKANU010000277.1 GCA_021812315.1 Pseudomonadota bacterium | reverse complement strand
TGCCTTGATGGACCCGGAACACGCCAAGTTTGCCGATGAAGGGATCAACCACCACCTTGAACACGTGCGCCAGCACGTGCAGCGACGCGTCGGGCTGCGCGGCAAAGGCCTGCGCCTTGGCGCCGGGCTCACCACGATAAAACGGCGGCGGGTTGCCCTCGGCCGGATTCGGCGCCAGACGCGACAGGGCGTCGAGCAGTTGCGGCACCCCGGCACCGGTGCGGGCCGAGACAAACAGGATCGGAATCAGGTGGCCGCTGCGCAGCGCGCTCTCGAAGGGTGCGTGCAGTTCTTCCAGGCTCGGGTCGGCGCCGGTCTCGAGATAGCGCGCCATCAGGCTGTCGTCTTCCTCGACAATCTGGTCAATCAGTGCGCGGTGCTCGGCAGCGACCGAGGCAAAGTCACTCTCGCCGTCGTCATGGCCGAGCAGTTCGACCACATCCTGACCGTGCTGCGTGGGCAGGTCCAGCAACAGGCATTGTTTGCCAAAGCGCTCGCGAATCTGCGCCACCAGCGCGGGCAGGTCGACATTCTCGGCATCGATCTTGTTGATGACGATCATCCGGCACAGGCCGCGTTCCCCGGCCAGCGTGAACATGCGCTCGGTGGCGAGTTCGATGCCGTTTTGGGCGTTGATCACGACCAGCGCCGTATCCACAGCGGCCAGCGCGCTCATCGATTGACCGGCAAAGTCGAGGTAGCCGGGTGTGTCGATCATGTGCACCTGCGCCCCGTCCCAGCTGAAGCTCGCCAGTGCCGTCTGCAGCGAATGGGCCAGTTCTTTCTCCTGCGGGTCAAAGTCGCATACGGTGTTGCCCTTTTCGACCGTGCCGCGAGTCTGGATGGCGCCACTGGCGGCCAGCAGGCTCTCGGCCAGGGTCGTCTTGCCGGCCGCGCCATGCCCGACCAAGGCCACGGTACGAATGGAGGTGCTGCGTGTCTGGCTCATGAAAGTCCCTCGGTAGTTTTGAAGTGACAAGGTTGAACACTTATCTTACCCGGACAAACTCGCCGTTTGCGGCACGGTCCCCGACCCCTTGCAGTCCGGGCACCGGCGCCGCCTAGCGGCTGCGCCCGGCCTTGTAGCTGGCGCGCGCTGCGGCCTTGGCGCCGTCGGCCTTGGCCAGTCGCGCCAGCGACTGGCCGACGTGCGCGTGGGTGATGGCCATGCCCAGGGCGTCGGCGGCGTCGGCGCCGGGCGGGCCCGGCAGCGCCAGCAGGCGACGCACCATGTCCTGAACCTGCGTCTTGTCGGCCCGACCGTAGCCGACCAGCGCCTGTTTCATTTGCAGTGCCGTGTATTCAAGCACCGGCACCTGGGCCGAGACCAGCGCTGTGATGCAGGCACCGCGCGCCTGACCGAGCAGCAAGGTGGACTGCGGATTGGCGTTGACAAACACGATTTCGATGGAACTCACCTCGGGCTGGTAGCGCTGGCAGATCTCTCGAATGCCGTCAAACAGCACGCCCAGGCGCGCCGGCAGTTCGGCCTGCGCCAGGTGCGTCGTGCTGATGGTGCCGCTGGCGACGTAATGCAGCACCTGGCCCTGCGCTTCGATCACACCAAAACCGGTGATGCGCAGCCCTGGATCGATGCCGAGAATTCTCATTTGCTATCAAAAACGAAGCAGGTTACGCTTTGCTGACGGACGCTACAGCCCAAAATACCATCGAACCGAGTGAAAGAACACGGGCGCTGCGAAGCACAGGGCGTCGACCCGATCCAGCAGCCCGCTGGCGCCGGTGACGGCGCTGCCCTGACCGCGCCAGATCGGAATGCCGCGGTCGCGCTTGAGTGCCTTCATCAGCAGATGCCCGAATGATCCGGCGGCGCAGGCAATGAAGGACAGGGCAAAGGCCTGACCCGGCACGAAGGGCGTGATGCCGGCCAGCAGCGCGCCGAGCAGACTGCCCGCGGTGATGCCGATCCACCAACTGGGCCAGTTGAAGCTCTGGCTGATGTCGGGCGCGGCCGGGGCTTTTTGCAGGCGCCGCGAGGCCAGGTGCTGCGCGATCATGCTCGACTGCACCACCAGGACCAGGAAGAAGACCAGAAACGCGTTCTTCCTGCCGTAGTGCGGAAAGTTCAGCAGCAGCAGGGCCGGTACATGGCTCATGCCGTAGATGCAGACCATGATGCCCCATTGCAGCTTGGCGTTGCGCTCCAGAAAGCGCAGCGGATCGTTGGCCAGCGCGCTGACCACCGGAATCGCCAGAAACACGTAGACCGGAATGAACACCGTGAACAGGTTGATGAGGTGGTTGTCAATGAGCGCGTACTGCGTCGGAAGCACGACAAAAAAGGCAAGGACCAGACTGCGGTGATCGCCGCGGCGCGTGGGCGAGAGCGTCATGAATTCGCGCAGCGCAAAGAATGAGACCAGCCCGAACAGAGTCAGCGCCACCCAGGCACCCGCCAGCCAGCCGACCCAGAACACCAGCATGATCAGCCAGCTGGTGCGCAGCAGACCCTCGAGGTTGTTCAGGTCGCTGCGCCGGCGTTGCGCGCGCGGCGAATCGTCGAGTTCGCGCAGCGACAGCAGGAAGACAGCGATGCTGGTCAGCAGCAACAGGCCGAAGACCAGCACAAACATGGCGCCGATCTGCTGGTTGGTGCTGAGATTTTTCAGAAACTGGTACATGGCTTCAGACCTCGCGCAGGGCGATCACCGCGGCGCGCGCGCGCGCCAGAAAGGCGTGCCGGTCCTCGTCGGCCTGAAGATGCAGTGGCACGCCAAAGGTGACCGAGCACAGCACCGGCACCGGCACCACTTCGCCCTTGGGCATGACGCGCTGCACGTTGTTGATCCAGGCCGGCACCAGTTCGATGTCGGGAAAGCGCTGCGCCAGGTTGTACAGGCCGGCCTTGAAAGGTTGCGGCTCATCGCTGTGCCCGCGCGTGCCCTCGGGAAACAGGATGATCGAGTCACCATTGTGCAGCGCTTCGATCAGGGGTTCGAGCGGGTCCTCGTCGGCGTTGCGCTCGCGCGAGACGTAGATAACGTTGAACACCGCCGTCGTGAGCCATTGTTTGAAGGCGGTCTTGGTCCAGTAGTCGCGCGCGGCGATGGCGCGGGTATTGCGCCGCAGTTCCTTGGGCAGGGCCGCCCAGATCATCACCAGGTCGGCGTGGCTTTGGTGGTTGGCAAAATAGATGCGCTGTTCGGCCTTGGGCGGGCAACCCCACCAGCGTGCCTGCGAGCCGGTCAGGACCCGGATCAGGCCGAGCAGAAAGTAGCTCATGAGGGTGGCGCGCATAGCGGCGATGATAATTGGATTGCCGCCTCGCCTTCGGCGCCTGGCAATCGCAGCGCTGGCGAAGCTGACTCAGGGCACCGCTGCGCCACCGAGCCGGTTGGCGATCACGGCGCTGCGCTCGGCCAGGTACGAGGAGCCGGGCAATTTCTCGAAGTACTTCGGCCGTGGCAACATCACCGCCAGGCGCGCCGACTCCAGGCTGTTCACGCGCGAGGCGCTCTTGCCAAAGTAGCGTTGCGCCGCCGCCTCGGCGCCAAACACGCCTTCACCCCATTCCACGCTATTGAGGTAGATCTCCAGAATCCGTTGCTTGCCGAGCAGGGTTTCGAGCAACAAGGTGAGCACCAGTTCCTGGCCCTTGCGCAGCATGGTGCGTTCACCCGAGAGGAACAGGTTTTTCGCCAACTGCTGCGTGATCGTCGATCCGCCAACAACTTTTGCGGCCCGTGCCGAGGCCGGTGTCTGGATGCGCGCGGCCCGCGCCTGGGCTCTGGCGTTCTTCTGCCAGGCCTTCTCCAGCGCGTCCCAGTCGACGCCGTCGTGGTTGGCAAAGCCATCGTCCTCGCTGGCCACCACCGCCTGCTTGAGCGAATTCGAAACCGCGCCGTAGAGCACCCACTGCTGGCGCCAGCGCCACGGTGCGTGCGCGCCCGCCACACGCCAG
>JAKANU010000276.1 GCA_021812315.1 Pseudomonadota bacterium | reverse complement strand
CGACGCTTTGCGGGTACCCGGAAAAATGCACCCTCTTGAATGACACATCTTTTGGAATGTCCACCAGAACCGGTCCAGGCCGACCACTACGGGCAATATGAAATGCCCGCTTCATGGTTTCGGCCATGTTATGTGCATCCTTGACCAGAAAGTTATGCTTGACCACCGGGCGGCTGATTCCAACGGCGTCACATTCCTGGAAAGCATCCAGCCCGATGGCGTGAGTCGGCACCTGCCCGGTCACGATCACCATCGGAATGCTGTCCATGTAGGCCGTTGCGATACCAGTCAGGGCATTGGTCACGCCAGGCCCGGACGTGACCAACGCGACACCAACATCCCCGGTTGCCCGCGCATAGCCGTCGGCTGCGTGCACCGCCGCCTGCTCATGGCGCACCAACACGTGCTGGATTCTGTCCTGCTTGTACAAGGCGTCGTATATGTGCAGCACAGCACCACCCGGGTAACCCCAGACGTACCTGACCCCCTCCGCCTGCAGGGCCTTGACAAGAATCTCAGCGCCCCGAAGTTCCTGGTCCTGCGGCGCGCCCCCGCCAACTGCGGGAACCCCCGCCGTCACTTTTGCGTCGGCTTTAAATATTTCCATACCTAACCTTTGTGAATTTCTCTAACGAAAGACCTTGGGTGCTCCTTCGCAAACACTTATGGCGTCGCGTCAGAACTTGAGGTCAAAGTCATGAACGCACTGATTCTTGCGTCGGACCATGACCCGTTTTTCTTGGGTTGCGGCGGCCATTATCGCACTGCAGCAATGACATTTGACCCAGCATACAAATTTGCCTCTCTTGCCGATGAGATAATGGGCCGGGCGCGACCGCCCTCAAGTCGCTTCAACCTACCAAAGTCTTGGCCACCGAACAGGAACTCTCCGATTTCTTGAAGGGCGTCGAAAAGCGCGCTTTCAAGCGATCGCATTATCACGTGCGCAACGAAGAATCGGCGCTCGACATCGTTCAGGACAGCATGATGAAGCTGGCCGAGCACTACGGCGACAAGCCGGCTGCCGAATTGCCCATGTTGTTCCAGCGCATCCTGAGCAACTGCACCCTCGACTGGTTCCGACGCCAGAAAACGCGCAACGCGCTGTTTTCCAACCTGGGCGATTTCCAGACAGAGGGTGACGAAGGCGATTTCGACCTGCTTGACGCCCTGGGTAGCCAGGACTTTTCGGAACAAACCGAGAGTGCCGAGAATTCCACGCAGCGCGCGCAGACCTTGCGGGCCATTGAAGCCGAGATCGAACAATTGCCACCTCGTCAACGGGAAGCCTTCCTGATGCGTTACTGGGAGGAATTGGACGTGGCAGAAACTGCCGCGGCGATGGGTTGTTCCGAGGGCAGCGTCAAGACGCACTGTTCACGGGCTGTCCACGCTCTCGGCAAGGCACTGAGGGCCAAGGGAATCACATTATGACCATTTCGTATCAGTATCAACAGCAGGTGGCGCAGGATCGGTTTGCGCTGCGGCTGGCAGCCCGCCTCTCGGACGCCGCCGACGAACTTCCATACGATATTTCCGAACGCTTGCGCGCCACCAGGGAACGGGCACTTGGCCAACGCCGGGTGGCACCGGCGCGTATGCGCGCCAGGCTGGCACTCTCCGGCGGCAGTGAACTGGCCCTGGGGGCGGGCGACGGCGGTTGGTGGGATCGATTGGCTTCGGTCGTCCCACTGCTGGCATTGGTGGTAGGCTTGATTTCCATCAACATCATCCAAAATGACAACCGTGCCAGTGAGTTGGCCGAAATCGATGCCGCTTTGTTGACCGATGACCTTCCGCCCGCGGCCTACACGGACCCTGGATTTGCACAATTTCTAAGAACCAGTTCGATTCAGGTTCAGTAGTCTGAACATGGCACCGTTCATGCGCCTCGTGGTTGTGCGAAAGTGTCCAGGTGGCGCTGGTTTGCGTCGTTCAAACGTCACCTGGACTTTTCTGTGCACAATCGCCCTGCTGTATTCGGCGGGTACGGTTGCCGTCGCAGCGCAGGCGCCGACGGTGCCCGCGAACTTGGCGCCAGCCAGTGCGCCAAAAAAGAGTCCCGCCGTGCCCAAAGCAGCGACCAAACCGGCCTGGCAGGACCTCACGCCCACCCAA
Organism: Pseudomonadota bacterium; assembly: GCA_021812315.1. Lineage (GTDB taxonomy): Bacteria > Pseudomonadota > Gammaproteobacteria > Burkholderiales > Burkholderiaceae_C > Rhodoferax. The sequence continues at coordinate 1,813 of JAKANU010000276.1, read as the reverse complement.
CAGACTTCGCTGCGGCCGCTGGCCGCCAACTGGGACTCCTTGCGGGAAGTACAAAAGCGCAAGTGGATTGCCATCGCGCTGAATTACCCGCGCATGAGCCCCGCCGAACAGGCCAAACTACACAGCCGCATGTCCGAATGGGCGTCCCTGAGCCAACAACAGCGCGAGCGTGCACGCCTGAACTTTTCTGAATCCAAGCAACTCAGCGCAAGCCAAAAGAAGGCGAACTGGCAGGCCTATCAAGCGCTGAGCGCCGAGGAGAAGCAAAAGCTTGCGGCCAAGGGGCTGGGCAAGCCAACGGGGGCGGCCACTGCGCCCAAGCCCGGACCGCGTCAACATCTGGCGGCGGTTCCGCCATCTGCGCCAACCCTCAAGGCAGCCGCTACCAAGATGAGCACCAGCAGCCAGACCATCAATCGCAACACCTTGCTGCCCGCATCAGCGCCAGGCGCCCAGGCAGAAACGTCGGTCACGAACTGAGCGCCACGACGCCACTGCGATGACCCTCGAACTGCAGGCGCCCGGATTGGCCCGACGCATGGCTTGCTGGCTCTACGAAGGGTTGTTGCTGGGGGCGGTTGTGTTTCTTGGTGGCTACCTGTTTGGCGCGTTAAGCCAGACGCATCACGCCATGGACAATCGACACGCACTGCAGGCATTCTTGTTTCTTGTGGTCGGGATCTACTTTGTCTGGCTTTGGTCGCGCGGCCAGACGCTGGCGATGAAGACCTGGTGCATTCGCATTGTGGATCGTCAAGGCCGCGCAATCACTCAAGGGCGCGCCCTATTGCGTTACGCTCTTTGCTGGCTGTGGTTCCTGCCGTCGCTGGCCACCGCCGCACTGCTGCAGTTGCCCGGAATTCTGGCAGCCGCACTCGTGCTGGCCTGGGTGGCGATCTGGTCGCTGGCGAGCCATCTACATCCACAACGACAGTTCTGGCACGACGTGATGGCTGGCACCCGACTCATCCCCAGCCTGCGCCAAGCCTGAACCAACCCGGTCGCTCGGTGGCCAGGCTCAGACCGCCGACTCGTCCTGTTCTCCGGTGCGGATGCGCACCACACGTTCGACGCTGGTCACGAAGATCTTGCCGTCACCAATCTTGCCGGTCCGCGCCGCCTTCACGATGGCGTCCACACAACGATCCACGTCGTCGGTCTTGACCACCACTTCGATTTTGACCTTGGGCAGGAAGTCGACGACGTATTCAGCACCCCGATACAGTTCCGTGTGGCCTTTTTGCCGCCCGAAGCCCTTGACCTCAATGACCGTCAGTCCGGTCACGCCGCATTCGGCCAGCGCTTCGCGCACTTCTTCGAGTTTGAACGGCTTGATGATGGCGGTGATCTGCTTCATGTTGCTTTCCTTAGGCGCGAAATTTGTTGGTAATAGGATAACGCCAATCCTTGCCGAAGCTGCGGTGGGTCAGACGAATCCCTACCGGCGACTGGCGACGTTTGTATTCGTTGAGCTGAATCAGGCGCGTGACGCGCTCGACATCGGCACGACTGAAGCCTGCAGCCACGATGTCATCCATGCTCTGGTCGTTTTCCATGTAACGCTCGACAATCGCATCGAGCACCTCGTAGGCGGGCAGGCTGTCCTGGTCGGTCTGGTCCGGCCGCAATTCAGCGCTCGGTGGCCGACTGATGATTCGCGGCGGAATCGGTGATGCACCGCTGCCGAACGGATCGTTGGCATTGCGCCAGCGCGCGAGCCGGAAAACGGTCGTCTTGGCCAGATCCTTGATGACTGCAAAGCCTCCGGCCATGTCGCCATACAAGGTGCAATAGCCGGTGGCCATTTCCGACT
>JAKANU010000275.1 GCA_021812315.1 Pseudomonadota bacterium | reverse complement strand
TCCGCCATCGTGGCGCTCATCGCTAGCACGACAGGCGCGTCGTTCACCGGCGCGATGCTGATGCTGACGGTGGCGATGTTGGAGTCGACCGCGCCATCGCTGAGTTTATAGGTGAAGCTGTCATCGCCGTAATAGTTCACCTCGGGCAGGTAGCTGAAGCTGCCGTCGGCGTTGAGCGTAACCGTGCCGTGCACGGGGCCGGCGACGACTGCCGGGACGAAACCAGGCTGGTCGGCGTCGAGATCGTTGGCGAGCGCGATGATGGCAAGCGGCGTGTCCTCAAAGGTGGCGACGGTGTCGTCGTGGGTCTCGGGAATGCCAATGCGGATGTCGCGCACGGTGACGTGGCTCGTAGCCGGGCCGAAACCGATGAGGTCGAAACTCAAGTTAACGGCAGTGCCGGCGGGGATGCCCGAAAGATCGACGCGGTAGGTGCGACTGCCATCGGTGTTAAGAATGCTGCTGACACCCTGCCCCACAAATTCCGTACCGTTGGCCTGGAGGTTGAGCAGCGCGTCGCTGTGCGTGAGGCCGATGGTACCGGCGAGCGAGGCGCCGCTGTTGGCGTCGAGCAGGCCGACTTCGAAGGCGTCATCCGGACCGTTCGCCTGATCATCGAGGCCGATGCCGGCGACGGTGAAGCTCAAGTAGCGGTCGTGCTCGCCGACGATGAACGCCTGGTTCAAGCGGGTCTGGCTGGTGGCGGTCTCGGTGAGGATGGCGGCGCCGTTGCCGATGGAGACGTTGCCCTGCGTTTCCCAGCCAGTACCGGTCTGGAGCTTGGGATCGGTCAGGGTCGGATTGGCGGCGATGTCGAATTGCGGTGCCGGCGCGGGGATTTGCACGCTGTCGAACACGGGCGACCAACTACCGTAGGCGGTGCGGCGCAGACGGCCGACGAATAACGCGCTCAGCGTTGTGCCTATGGGCAGGCTAGGGTTGATCGGGGTGTCAGGGGTGTTGTCCGATCCGGATTTGATCTCGCCCACGAGTTGCGCCATGAGCGCGAGTTCTTCGGTGCTCGGCAGGCGGCGCACGCCGGGGGCGAGGGTGGTGCCCATGAAGTCGTTGGGATCGCTGCTGTGATCGATGCCCAATGCGTGGCCGTATTCGTGCAGGAGGACGGAGAGCATGTCCATCTTGCCGGCAGCCTCGGAGTCGGCTTTGGCGATCCATTCGTTGGGATTGCTGGTGGGGAGAAATTCGGAGTTGTCGCCCGGGGTGGAGTCGATGAACCAGTTGTAGCCGGCGGCGTTGTCGTCGAGGGTTATAGACTGGCCGGTAGATTGGCCCAAAGTGGTGCCATACAGATCAGACATACCCACCGCAATGCTTCCCAAGGCAGCCCCATCGCCCGCATCAATTACTTGGCTAATCCGCCACTTGTATGTTGGGCAAATTTTTGCCTGATCGTCATCAGTCGGGAGCGAATTCAAGACTTTGAAGAAATATCTGACTTTGATTTTCAGACCAGACACCTCAACTAAGATAGTGGCTTGATCCTTGCCGAGATACCCATTCTCAGGAACATAGCTGTAAACCCCACTCCCCCCATCCTTCAATGAGCCATGTGCGGGACTTTGGAGCACACGGACGCTAATCGGGCCTTCGACTTTGATATGCTCAAATTTTGTGAGGTAGTCTTCAATCTCCATTACGGGCTCAATCACATTTACTGCCGTACTGGGCGGATCAGCAGGATTCTGCGCCAAATGGCAGATGCCGATGACACGATCGGATTTGTCTGCACGCTTACCAGGCACACTCGCTTGTGCCATCACCATAGGTACATCTTGTGGTGGCATGTCAGGCATCACATACATAGGCATGAATGACCCCTCTTGACTAATGTCGATGTTGTTTTGAAGACGTGAAACTAGCGTTTGGACAGCCGCCATTAAGACCTTGTCATTATCGGCTGCGGCTGCGGTCGACGCGCCAATACCCGAACCACCGACGTCTAGCATTAATGCCGCTGGTGGACCAATTGGCTTGGCCTCGGGCGGCGTAATGTATACATGAAAATGGTGCTGATGCGGATCGACTGGATTATTCTGAATGCCAAAGGCAGTCAGAATTTTGCGCATGCTGGGATAGTTATTATTAAAATACTTATTATGCGCTGGATCATCTTGCCCCACCGTCCCCCCAATATGCACCTGCTGGATCATACGGTTTGCATTGCCATCACCAAATAGATAGTCGGCAACCTTGGCACCATTGCTTACCGGTAAACTCTCTCGCGTGCCGTTCATGGTGACGGCGTAAAGCGACAAGAAATCACGTAGCGCGTCCCGCTGATCGTTTCTAGCCCCTCCGTTCGCGGTGAGATCATGGCGCAACAATTCTGACCAACTCACTGCCTTACTTACACTCCAGTTGCTTGTCCCCTGTCCTGTACTCGGGATGGTAATGGCGTTGCCAATATCGTTCTCGTCTTTGATGTGCGTCACATCAATCAAGTACTGAAAATTGAGATCCAATGCCATTCCGAGATCATGGGTGCCATGCATAAATGGGGTGGCACCTTGATTGGCATCCACTGTTCCCGTCATCCAGAAACTGCGGGTACCCCGCAAGCTTGCCGGCGCATAATCGGCCCCTGCCACCATCAAGTCGCGCAACCAACTTACACCATAACGTTCGACTTTCTTTCCTGAGTTAGCCGTTTGATCGGTTTTCCAACTTCCCATGGACTGGCTGGAATCACTGCCCGCAGGAAACAATTCCATCCAGTGCGGCGCGTTGTACGCATTCAGGTAGTTCATGAATACGCCAGTCGAGCCCGTGACTACATCGGTGGGCGTCTCATATTTGAATGACCCATCTTTGCCGATGGAGAGGCTATCCGCTGTTGCGTAAAGGGCCTTGAAATATGCGGTCCGATTTGCTTCCGCCACTTTTCCTCCTGGATTTCGTCCCTTAGGTGTCACCAATTGACGGTCACCGGGACCATACGTGACCACATCGCTAAACAGGAAGGCGGCCAGCGATTCACTTCTGCCCCAAACGCCGTCCACCGTGAAATTCTGAATGACGTTGTGAGCCAACGTTGGCGCGCCTACCTTATCGGTCGCTCCCATCGCGGGGAATCCCAAATACCGCAACCGCTGCTCCACCTTGAAGACATCCAGGAGATTATTCGTCTTCCCTAATCCCACAGCGTCGCTCAGCACAATCTTATTCGTATATCCAGGATCGTCCAGCGGTCGATCCCCGAAGAAGACTTCTTTCCCTGTGGCCGCATAGTCTGTTGCCGTTACCAGCACCGAACCCTTTTTAGGCTTCCATTCGCCATTCGTCTTCTCTTCATAGTGGAATGTGAGGAAAGCCTGCTTTGGCATAGTGAGCCTTGATCCCGCCCGCAACAACGCCACCTCGCCATCGCTTATGTTCGGCGCAAGATAGAAGATGCCCGTATCCCAATAGGTGATAGTTTGATTGCCATTGGCATCGCGCGAAATGATCTCCGGCGCCAGCCCCGGGTAGCTGGCCGCAGACACCAACTGCATGCCTTCCGGATTGTTCCTGATGCGCTCAGGATCGGTGAAGCCCGCCCAGTCTGTACCAACGTCGAAGAAAATGTTTTGCAGAGTTTCCTTCTTCTTGTCGATATCATTTTGCTTGGCTATTTGCACTTCAGCGCTCATAGCTTTCCATGCCGCTGTGTCCTTCCCCGGTATGCCCAGTAGTTGTCTGGCGATGATGTCCTTAAGGTCGACTTCGATCACATCCCCAATATTGCCGCTGAACTTGACTTCCACATCGCGCGGGTCGAACGCCGTCCCCACCGGCAAACTGCCCTTCATCGGGATGAGTTGCTCGACGTTGGCGCCGAGCGTCAGGTGCTTGCTCATCCGATCCTTATCCGGCATGGCCAGCGCCGCCGCGATCAGCGCCTCCACATTCCAAGCGTGGCTCTGGCTGGGCAATTGCGTCAGCGGGT
>JAKANU010000274.1 GCA_021812315.1 Pseudomonadota bacterium | reverse complement strand
TGATCGCACGATCATTGCGATTTCAAGCACCTTGATGGCTCAGGTGGCGAGCGCTTACCCGGCCGTGGTGCAACGCCTGGTTCTGCTGACGCCTGGGGTGAAGCTGAACTCGGGTGCGAGCACATCATTGCAAAAAATTGAGGCGCGTCGGCGGCTCGGTTTGCCGCAAACAGACCGGTATGTCCTGTTTGTCGGCAACGACTATCGCAAAAAGGGATTGCGAGCGCTGATCCGAGCCCTGGCGCTGCTGCCGGATGACGTGTCCCTTGCGGTGGTTGGTCGAGGAGAGCATCGCGATGAGTTCGAGGCTCTGGCCGCGACCCTGGGTGTGGCAAACAGGGTGCGTTTCCTGGGCACGCTCGACGATGTCGAGGACGCCTACGTAGCCGCCGATTGCCTGGCGCATCCGACGCTGGAAGACACATTTGCTATGGTGGTTCTGGAGGCCCTGGCGCACGCATTGCCGGTCGTTGTCAGCGGTTCGAAGTATTGCGGGATCTCGGCGCTGCTCAGGCACGAAACGAATGCTTTGATCCTCGAAGAGCCGCGTGACAGCGCCGTCTTGGCCAGTGCTCTGGCGCGCATTTTTCAGGATGATGCCTTAAGCAGTGCCTTGCGCGCCGGCGCGCTGGCGTTCGCGGCACAGTACCACTGGCCAGCGATTGCCAGCCTACAGGAGGAGATCTATTTTTCGACCTTGCGGGCCGAAGCCAGCGGCGGCGTCACCGACTCTGCGTGAGCGGATTCGGTCCGGCGTGTGTTTCGTCATGCAGCCCAAGACGGTACAGTCTGGCATAAGCGCCATCGCGTTCCATGAGTTCCCGATGAGTGCCTGTTTCGATGATCCTGCCGGCATCCATCATGACGATTCGGTGGGCGTGTTGTACCGTTGAAAGACGGTGCGCAATGACCAGCGTGGTGCGACCCTGCATCAGGTGTTCCAGCGCCGACTGCACGGCGCGCTCGGACTCGGAGTCCAACGCCGAAGTGGCCTCATCCAGAATCAGGATCGGCGCATCCTTGTAGAGTGCCCTGGCAATGGCCAGACGCTGACGCTGGCCGCCGGAGAGTTCCATGGCATTGTGACCGACGATCGTGTCAAGGCCCAGGTGCAACTCGGCGATCAGGTCGAACAGACTCGCTGCCTGCAGGCAGCGCGCAACCCGCTCGCGGTCACACACCTGGCCCAGGGCCACGTTGGCGGCGATGCTGTCGTTGAGCATCATCACGTGCTGGCTGACCAGGGCAAACTGGCGACGCAGAGACGGCAGATCCCAATCCTGCAGGGCGTGTCCATCAAGATCGATGCTGCCGCTGCTGCACTCAATGAATCGCGGCAACAGGTTGATCAAAGTGGTCTTGCCTGAACCCGATGCACCCACCAGCGCAACGATTTCACCGGGTCGTATTTCCAGACTGAATTCATGCAGCGCTGGCGAACTGCCGCCGGCGTAAGTGACGCTGACCTGATGGAAGCGAATTCTGCCCTGGGCGCGGGCTTGGCCGTAGGTTCCGCCGGTCTCGCTGGGTGTCAACGCGATGAGGTCCAGGCCCCGTTCCATGGCCGCGAGTCCGCGCGTGATCGGACCGGCGAGCTCGGACAGATGTTTGACCGGTGCTACCAGCATCAGCATGGCTGTGACAAAAGCCGCAAAACTGCCGACGGAGGTCATCTGACTTGCGCTTTGCGCCAGCGCAATGGTGATGACCGCGGATAGCGCGATTGCGGCCAGGATCTGGGTGAGCGGCGTCATGGCTGCCGAGGCCGCTGTGGACTTCATGGACAACCGACGCAGCGACTCGCCCAGTTCGCTGAAGCGACGCGACTGCGAGGCCTGCGCTGCCTGCAGGCGGATATCGCGATGGGCCAGCACGTTTTCCTCAACGACATAGGCCAGACTATCGGTGGCGTTCTGGCTGTCTTTAGTCAACCGGTACAGACGTTTGGACAGGATTCGCATCACCAGGGCCACCGCCGGGAACAGGCAACTGACGATCAGCGTCAGTTTCCAGTTCAGATACAACAGGTAACTGACCAAGGCCACCAGCGTCAGGCTGTCACGCGCCAAAGTCAGCAAGGAATTGACGAGCAAGACGGCGCCGCTTTGAACCTCATAGACCAGGGTATTGGCGAGTGCACTCGATGATTGATCCCTGAACAGCAGCAGCTGCGCGTCAAGCAGTTTGTCAAACATCGTACGACGTAGCATCAGCAGCCCGCGGTTGGTGATTTTTGCCAACGCAAGCTGGGCTGTGAAGCCGCTCAGACCGCGTATCGAGAACAAGACAATCAAGGCTGCGGGAACCGCCCACAGCTTGAGGCTCCCCTGCTGGAATCCCCTGTCCAGCAGGGGCTGCAGCAGAGCGGGGATCAGCGGCTCGGTGATCGACATCAGAATCGTCGCACCGATGACCAACAGCCACGCTGCATACGGCTTGCCGAAATACGGCCACAAGCGCGCCATCCTTCGGGCCAATTGGGTCGGTGCAGTCATGGTCATGGTGCAGGGCATCAATGGATTGCGTGCGGTGTGGCAGCCTCAGGCCAACGCCCGGGTCGATAGCGGCCAAGCGCCCCGATCAGGGGCAAAGCGATGCAGAAGAAGTCGCCGATCAAGGCGTCGTACAAGGCGCAGTTGAACGCCGAGGCCAGTGCCAACGCCAGCACCGTTGACTGCATGGCGCGACGTTCGGCGACCGCCATACCCAGGCTGTCGCGGTACAGGGCGGCAAGCAAGGTGCCCAGCAAGGCGATCCCGGGTAATCCGAGTTCGACACCCCAAAGCAGGTATTCCTGGTGGGGGTTGCGGTATCGCGTGCTGGCACGGTTGAACAGGGTCGATGGATACTCAAGCATTTGTTGACGCATGAATTCGTGGTCCCAACTGCCGGCACCCGTACCGTGCCATGGGCTTTCTTCGACCGAGCGGATGGATTGTCGCCAAAGTTCGATCCGCACCGCTGACGAGGTGCCGATGTCGACGGTGCTGCTGTAGCTGGCAATGCTGCCAATGATTTCGCTCAGTCCGGTTCGAACCCGAGCCGAGCTTGCGCTGAGAATCATCAGCAGCAGGACGGGGACGAGAACCACGGGCATGCGAAAGCGCTTGGGCAACTCCCAGACAATCGCCAGACTCAACAGGGCGATGGCCACGGCAAATCCGGTGCGACCCTGGAACACAAAAAAGACGGCGATCAACGCCAGCGCACAAACGCTGGCGGCAGCGATGTTTCTCCAGCGCGTAGGTAGCAGAGCTCGCAGGTGCCAGCAAACTGCCGCAAAGACCGCCGTCATCACCGATTGATCCAGGTAGCTGGAGAATACCGCGTAGGACTTGCCCGCCTCGTCAGAAATGGCCCAGGGCAGGCTGAACCCCAGGAACATCAGCCAGGTACTCAGTAGCAAGAACGCCTGACCCGCGACAAAGTATCCCAGCGCCATCAAGGCCTCGCGACGCGATCGGATCAGGCACAGCACGACCGGAAGCAGAATCAGCTTGCCATGTTTGACCATGGCGTTGAGGAAGTCGTCGGCGCTGCCGGTGCTCCAAAGCCCGCTCGCAGCCATCAGCGCAAGCGCAACCAGTATCACCGGGGTCGTCAGACCCCGCGGCGCTTGTGCCGGCGTGCCCGCACTGAGCCATCCGCCGGTCAGCACCACCAGGGCGCACAGAACCAACAGAATCTTCGCGCTGCTGATGAAGGCGATCGGCAGGGCCGCCGACACCGCTGCATAACAAATCAGGGAGCAGCGTAGATCGATCCACAGCAGCGGCAATGCTCTTCTTTTGGGCGTAGGTCTCATGGGCTTCCTGGCTGGCGCATATTATCGGCGTTGCCCACCATACCGAAGTCGGCGCGCTGGTGGGCTATGCTGTGTGCTTGCCATGAATCAGAAAACAGTTGCCACCATGGGTCAGATCAGCGTGATTGTCATCGCCTTCAACG
>JAKANU010000273.1 GCA_021812315.1 Pseudomonadota bacterium | reverse complement strand
CGGCGTGCGGATCTCGTGGCTCATGTTGGCCACGAACATGCTCTTGGCCAGGTTCGCGTCCTCGGCCTGTTTGCGGGCCGCTTCGAGCTCGGCGGTGCGCTCTTGCACGAGTTCTTGCAGGTGCAGGCGGTGCCTGTCGAGCTCCATGCCGATGCGCTTGCGCTCGGTGATGTCGCGTATGTAGGTCACCATGCGGGCGCTGTCAGAGCGTTCACAGCGAACCCGGACTTCAACGTCAAAAACGCTGCCATCCTTGCGTCGGTGCTGTGATTCAAACAGGTCCTCGCCGCACTCGATAATTTTCGCCACGCGGGCCTGCGTCTGGGCGGCGTCTTCAGCCGCTTCGAGATCGCTGACCCGCATGCCCAGCAATTCGTCGACCGTGTAGCCGCTCATCTCGCAGTAGGCACGGTTGACCTGCAGCAGCCGCGCCTCGGAATCGACCAGCCAGAAGCCGTCGGCCGCGGTTTCCACAATCGCGCGGTACTGGGACTCGCTGGCGGCCAGCGCCACAGCGCTGCACCGTCGGTGTACCAAATGCCAGATGTTGTCGGCGAACAGGCGCACGGTCTCGACGTCAATGTCTTCATAGGCCCGGGCCTTGTTGCCGACACCCAGCATCATGCGAACCAGGCCGCCATCGATCACTGGCACACTGATCAGGCGCTGCAAAGGCGCGTGACCTTCGGGCAGCCCGCGCTTGGTCGGCGCGCTGGCGTAATCGTTGACCAGCACGGGCTTGCGCTGGCGCAGCGCATCAGCCCAGATCCCAGCCTCGCTGATTGGCTGATGCTTGTCGACCGACGCCTTGCAATAATGCGCCAGCGTGGAGTGCGACCAGGCCAGCAGTTCAATGACTTCCTGGTCTTCATGCACAAGGTGAAGGAAACTAATCGTGCTCCCAGTGAGTCGCTCGGCGACGGTCAGAGCGTGCTGCATGAAGGCGTGCTCTTCCATCGAATCCGCCGCGTTTGGCAGCGTCAGCAATGCCTCGGCGCGCCGCGTGAGCAGCGCCAGCCGGTCGGTATCCCGCTTTTGCTCGGTGATGTCACGGATGAAGCCAACCAGTTTGCCGGGTACGCCGTCGTCGGCCAGAATCGGCAGGCCGCGGCACTCGACCCAGCGCTCGGCCCCGTTGTCGAGGCGCTTGATGCGGTACTCTGCACGGTGCTGTACGCCATCCCTCAGGCTGTGTTGCAAGGACGCCAACACCGCCGGGCAGTCGTCGGCGTGCACCAGCTCGCCGAGCCTGTCGGGGCCGGGTACGAAATCGTCCGGCAGGCCGAACATGGCGTAGATTTGCGGTGACCAGATGGCAGTCTTGCCGTCGCGCCAGAGTTCCCAGTAGCCGATCTGCGCGTAGCGCTGCGCCAACTCGAGTCTTTGCTTGCCCAGGATCAGTGCCTGCTCGGTGGCGGCGCGTTCGGCTTTGCTGGCGAAACCGTCAAGGGCGAAACTGATGTCGGCGGCCATGTCCACGAGCAGGGTCTGTGCCTGCGCGTCAAAGGCGTTGATCTCCGAGGCGTAGAGCAGCAGGGCACCGACCACTTTTCCACCGCGGTGCAGGGGCAGGGACGCTGCCGAGGCCCAACCCGCGCGCGCGCCACGCTCATGCCAGTGCTTGGTGCGCGGCTCGCGGGCAAAGTCCTGGCACCAGAACGGCCGGTCTTCACGAATCGAGGTGCCGGTAATACCCTGGCCCGAGACCTGGTCCGCGTGCACCGAAAGATCGAGTTCGGCCAGATAGTTGTTGACGTCGCCAAAGGAGGCAACCAAGCTGATCCTGCCGCTGGCTTGCACCATGCCGATCCAGGCCATGGTCATGCCGCCGAGGGTGACGGCAACCCGGCACAGTTGTGCAAACAGCTCGGTTTCGCTGTCGCAGCGCATGATCGCCTCGCCGCACTTGCTCAGCGCCGCGTAGAGCTGACCGAGCCGCTGCATGCGCTTTTCGAGGGCATGGCGTTCACTGATTTCCCGGCTCAATTGCTGCTGCGTATAGCGCAGGGACAGCATCGTGCGGGTGCGTGCCAGCAACTCCTGCGGCTCGAACGGTTTGATCAGGAAATCTGCCGCCCCCAGCGCGTAGAACTGGCTACGCAACTTTGCATCGCTTGGCGGTCCGAGCACGATCAGCGCCGGATCGCTGCCGTTCGCGCCGGCCTTGAGTTCACGCGCTGTGGCAAGCCCGTCGGCGCCGGACTCGTGCAGGTCAAGAATGATCAGGGCCGGTAATGACCCGGGTAGCGCCGCTGCGCCAGGTTGGCTGATGCGGATCGGGCCACCAAGCTCGCCGAGGATGACTGCCAGGTTCTCCAGGGCAGCGAGGTCATCGCCAAGCAGCAGCACACCGGCATCGTCCGCGGCGGCGCGCGTGTTCACGGCGCTGCCTCATCCTCGTCGCGCACCGACAGCAGATCCAGTCCCTCGGCGCCGCGTTCGGCGACGTTGACAAAATAGGCGTAGTCAGCCAGGAACACGTCGACCAGCGCCGGGTCAAAATGGTTGCCGCTGCCGTCCTCGATGATCCGGCGCGCTTCGTCAAAGGACATGGCCGCCTTGTACACGCGCGCCGACACCAGCGCATCAAACACGTCGGCCACAGCCATCAGCCGCGCGCTCAGCGGAATCGCCTCGCCGGCCAGGCCATCGGGGTAGCCACTGCCATCCCATTTTTCGTGATGCCAGTGGGCAATCTCTTTGGCCAGGGCGAGGAACGGCAGTGGCGTGTCGATGTCTTGCTCGGCTTTTTCGATCGCATCGCTGCCAAGCTTGGCGTGGGTCTTCATGATCGTCCACTCGGCGGGCGTGAGCTTGCCGGGCTTGAGCAGGATATGGTCGGGAATGCCGACCTTGCCGATGTCGTGCAGTGGCGCCGAGCGCACCAGCAGGTCGATGTAGTTGGGCGTCAGCAGCGCTGCGCGATGTGGCATGGCGCGCAAGCCCAGAGCCAGGCGGCGCACGTAAGCCTGGGTGCGCAGCAGATGATTGCCGGTGTCGGTGTCACGCATTTCGGCCAGGTGCGCCAGGGCCTGGATGCTGGCGCGCTGCGTCAGATCGTTCTCGGCCATGCGCCGTCGCACCTCGGTCTCGAGCCGTTCATTCTGGTCTTGCATCAGCACGCGAGCCTGCTGCGCCTGCAACTGGGTGCGAACACGCGCCAGCACGGTGTTCGACTTGATCGGCTTGGTGATGTAATCGGCTGCGCCTAGCGACAGCCCGCGTTCTTCCTCGTCCGCGTTGCTCAGGGCCGTCAGAAAAATCACCGGGATGGTGCTCGTAAGCGGTTCCGCGCGCAGTTCTTCAAGCGTGTCGTAGCCGTCCATGCCGGGCATCATCACGTCAAGCAGGATCAGATCCGGCTGCGGATCGCGCCGGGCAATGGCCAGTGCTGCCGGTCCGGAGCGCGCCGCCAATACCCGATACAGGGGGCGCAGCAACTCACTGAGAACGTACAGGTTTTCGGTCGAGTCGTCGACAATCAGTATGGTGCTTGGATGCTCGGCGCTCATGGGTCTATCCTACCCAATAACCCTGTCGTTGCCTAGGGTTTTGACTTTCAGTGTGTCGCGCTCATATATACTTCGATTAACGTAGAAATACAGATTTATGCCACAAGCCAAACCGATCCACGACGATGCATTGATTGCCCGATACGCTGACATGCTCTCGGCCATGGGAACCGCGCCGCGCCTGCGCATCCTGCGTCTGTTGCTGAGCGCACATCCCGAGGGGCTGGTCGTTGGGGACATTGCCGAGGAGCTCGGCATTCCCAACTCGACGCTTTCGCATCACCTCGACAAGCTCAGGAGCGAGGGCCTGGTGAAGGTCACGCGTCAGGGTACCTATCTCTGGTATTGCGCTGACAACCAGGCGCTGCAGGACTTGCTCGGCTTTCTGTACGCCGAGTGCTGTACGCGCAACAAAGTCATTGAACCGCAGACCATTGTC
>JAKANU010000023.1 GCA_021812315.1 Pseudomonadota bacterium | reverse complement strand
CGGGGTGAGAGAGGGAGCTACAACGGTGGCCGCCGCGAGCCCCTACATGGCGAAGAGTGTAGCTATCCGGGGTGAGAGAGGGAGCTACAACTCTCAGCAAACACCTGAACGTCGAAATCGGGAGTGTAGCTATCCGGGGTGAGAGAGGGAGCTACAACAGAAGCCACTTATCGCCCAACAGCTTGACCGAGTGTAGCTATCCGGGGTGAGAGAGGGAGCTACAACCTGCTTGCTGGTCGCCAGCACACGATTAAAGAGTGTAGCTATCCGGGGTGAGAGAGGGAGCTACAACTGGCTCAACGGTAAGGAACGCTCCCTCTATGAGTGTAGCTATCCGGGGTGAGAGAGAGAGAGCTACAACTTTTTCCCGCGCAACATGGCGTTTTTGTCCGAGTGTAGCTATCCGGGGTGAGAGAGGGAGCTACAACCATTTGGGCCGCAATCCGGTCCCGTTCTTTGAGTGTAGCTATCCGGGGTGAGAGAGGGAGCTACAACTCTTGCTGGCCTGTATGTCTGGCATTGTCGGAGTGTAGCTATCCGGGGTGAGAGAGGGAGCTACAACTAAGCTGTATGCGTCGAGCGCGTTGCACGTGAGTGTAGCTATCCGGGGTGAGAGAGGGAGCTACAACAAGCTCGTCAAAATGCCCGCGGCTATGCGTGAATCGCCCCGGGTTTCAAGGAGGCTGCTTGGTTTAAGCCTGCGCCTGTTAGAATATTCGGCTTTGCTGAGATCATCCACAGACTCAAGGAACCCCATTTATGGCATCTGGAAAACCCAAGAAAAAGAACCCGCGCCTGGCGTCGGGCCGCAAACGCGTCCGCCAGGACGTCAAAATCAACGCCGCCAACACCTCGCTGCGCTCGAAGTACCGCACCGCCATCAAGAGCGTCGAAAAGGCGCTGGCAACGGGCGACAAGGCCAAAGCGACCGAGTTGTTTGGCAAGATGCAGGCGGTGGTGGACACCGTGGCCGACAAGGGCATCTTCCACAAGAACAAGGCCGCACGCGACAAGAGTCGCCTCTCAGCCAAGGTCAAAGCCCTGACCCCAACAAGCGCCTGATTTCAGGCAACTCGCACGGATCAATTCCTCTGGAAACTTTGATCCGCCGTTTGTAACGGGTGCGCTGTCAGCAAAGAGCAAAGGAGCCGTCGCAAGACGGCTTTTTTGTTGGCCTAGAATCGCGTTTCAACGGCCCGCCATTGAACGGGCCGGTTCTTTTTGAAAGATGCCATGACCACCGTCGCCCCGTTCATTGAAGCCGCCTCGCCCCACGTCATGAACACCTATGGGCGCGTGCCCATTGCCCTGTCGCATGGTCAGGGTTGCCGGGTCTGGGATGTCAATGGCAAAGCGTATCTGGATGCGCTCGGCGGTATCGCGGTCAACACGCTCGGGCACAACCACCCCAAGCTCGTTGCCGCGCTGCAAGACCAGGTCAGCAAGTTGATCCACACGTCGAATTACTACCACGTTCCGAATCAGGAGGTGCTGGCGAAGAAGCTGGTTGAGCTTTCGGGCATGAGCAATGTTTTCTTCTGCTCCACCGGCCTGGAAGCGAACGAAGCCGCGCTCAAACTCGCGCGCAAGTTCGGCCACGACAAGGGCATTGAGCGCCCCGAGATCGTGGTCTACGAGAAGGCCTTTCATGGCCGCTCCATCGCCACTTTGAGCGCCACCGGCAACCCGAAGATCCAGGCGGGGTTTGGCCCGCTGGTGGAAGGCTTTATCCGGGTGCCGATCAACAATATCGAAGCGCTGAAAGCAGCCACGGCCGACAACCCGAATGTGGTGGCGGTGTTCTTTGAGGCGATCCAGGGCGAAGGCGGTGTCAACCCGATGCACATGGATTACCTGCGCGACGTGCGCGCGCTGTGCGACCAGCGCGACTGGCTGCTGATGATTGATGAAGTGCAATGCGGCATGGGGCGCAGCGGCAAATGGTTTGCGCATCAATGGGCAGGCATCACGCCCGACGTGATGCCGCTGGCCAAGGGCCTCGGCTCGGGCGTGCCAATTGGCGCCGTGGTCGCGGGTCCAAAGGCGGCGGAAATCCTCAAGGTCGGTAACCACGGCACCACCTTTGGCGGCAACCCGCTGGCGATGCGCGCGGGTGTGGAAACCATTCGCATCATGGAAGAAGAAGGCTTGCTGGCCAACGCCACCAAGGTCGGCGCGCATCTGGCAGCAGCCTTGAGCGCCGCCCTGGCAACAGAATTGGCCAGTGGTGCGGTGAAGGAAATCCGCGGCAAGGGTCTGATGCTGGGCGTTGAACTGGCCAAGCCCTGCGCTGATCTGGTCGGGCAATGCGCCAGCAATGGTTTGCTGATCAGCGTCACCGCCGATAGCGTGATCCGGCTGGTCCCGCCCCTGATCATGAGCACCGCAGAGGCTGATGAAGTGGTTGGCATTTTGTGCCCGCTGATCAAGGAACTGCTCGCCAAGGCGCCATGAAACATTACCTGCAATTCAGTGACTTCAGCGCGAGCGATTACGCGTATCTGTTTGAACGCGCCGCGCTGATCAAGAACAAGTTCAAGGCTTACGAAAAACATCAGCCGCTGGTCGATCGCACCCTGGCGATGATCTTCGAGAAGGCCTCGACGCGCACGCGCGTGAGTTTTGAAGCCGGCATGTACCAGATGGGTGGCAGTGTGGTGCATCTGACCACCGGCGACAGCCAACTCGGGCGCTCCGAGCCGATCGAGGACAGCGCCAAGGTGATCAGCCGCATGGTCGATCTGGTGATGATCCGAACCTACGAGCAAAGCAAGATCGAGCGTTTTGCCGAGCACTCACGGGTGCCCGTCATCAACGGCCTGACCAACGAGTTCCACCCGTGCCAGATCCTGGCCGACATCTTCACCTACATCGAGCATCGTGGCTCGATCGCGGGCAAAACGGTGGCCTGGGTCGGCGACGGCAACAACATGGCCAACACCTGGCTGCAGGCCAGCGAAATCCTCGGTTTCAAAGTGCATGTCAGCACGCCAAGTGGCTACGAGGTGGATCAGTCGATTGCCGGTTTGCGCTCGGCCGAGAGCTACCAGGTGTTCCGTGACCCGATGCAGGCCTGCGCCGGTGCCGATCTGGTCACCACCGACGTCTGGACCAGCATGGGTTTTGAAGCCGAAAACGACGCGCGCAAACTCGCCTTTGCCGACTGGTGCGTCGATGCCGACATGATGCGCGTGGCCAAGCCCGACGCGCTGTTCATGCACTGCCTGCCGGCGCACCGCGGCGAGGAAGTGCAGGCCGAAGTCATCGACGGGCCGCAATCGGTGGTCTGGGACGAAGCGGAAAACCGCCTGCACGCGCAAAAGGCGCTGATGGAATACCTGCTGCTGGGCCGGCTCTAGGGATTCAGGGCATTCGTCAAGTCCCCGGCTTTGGCACGCACACCGGGCAGCATTGGCAGGTCAAAGCGCTTGCTGATGAATTTCAGGATCGAGGTGGTGTCATAAGACGTTGAATCGACGAACCCGCGTTTGACGTGTGGCCCAATCAACAGCGCAGGAATGCGCGAGCCCGGCCCCCAGCGATCGCCCCAGCCCGGCCCCTGCGGCGGCGGCACGTGATCCCAGTAGCCACCGTTCTCGTCATAGGTCACGATCACCAGCATGTTCTTCCACTGCGGGCTGGCGCGCAACTTCTCCAGCACAGCGGCGATATGCGCGTCGCCCGACATGATGTCGGTGTAGGACGGATGCTGCGTGTCCCGGCCCGCCGGTTTGTAGAACGCAACCGCAGGCAGGGTACCGGCCTGGATGTCGGCCAGCAGATCGGTGCCGTCTTTCAGGTGTTGGGCGCGGTCGGGCGTGCCCGGCGCAAAGCGGGCAAAGTAATTGAAGGGCTGGTGATGCGGCTGGAAAATCGGCGAATCGTCGCTGCGCTGATAAATCACTTTGCGCTTGACTTCTGCGGGCTGCATGCCGTCAGCCAGCGCCGCATTCCAGCCCCCCGCGTACCAGGCCCAGGACACGCCCTTGGCGGAGAGCGTATCGCCAATGGTGGTCATGCTTTGCGCCGGCAACGGCAGTCCGGAATCGTAAGTGCCGATCTTCACACCCGCAGGACCAGCGTGGCTCAGCGGTCCCTCGGGTGCCGGAGGAACGCCGCTGGGCTGATACGGCGGTTGCGTGGTATTCACCGACCAGCCATCGGGCGTGACGCTGCGCGAGATCCCACTTCCTGCCAAATGCACCGCGCCGATCGCTGCCGATGGCGAATCCCTGCGCTTCTCAAGCTTGCCCGAGGCATCGAGCACGGCGCGCATGCCCGCAGGTGCGGCATCAAAGCGTGGCGTGCAGGCACAAATCAGCCACAGGTGGTTCAGGTAGGAGCCACCAAAGGCGGCCTGGAAAAAGTTGTCGGCCAGGGTGTATTCGCGTGCCCACTGCCAGAGCTTGAACTGCGCACCGTCGTAGTAGCCCATGGTCCAGCCGCCAACATTGGACATGGCGGCAAACATGTTGTTCTGTCCGCCGTTGATCTGCTCGATGTGATAAAAATAATCGTGAATCGGGCTCGGCACCAGCACCGTGGGTGGCCGGTTCACCGGCGCGGCGTCAATCCGGAACGGCGCATTCGGCAGGCGCGGATAGTGGCTATCGGGTTTGCCATCGCGACCAAACACCAACAACTCGGGCAGTGGTTTGCCATCATGGTCAAGCTGGGTTTTTTGCGCCGCTGTGGCCCGGCTGACACCATTGGCGCCGGGAAACATGCCGTACAGGTTATCAAAGCTGTGGTTTTCGGCGTAGATCACCACCACGTTGTTGATGCGCTGCAGCGCCGGGTGTTCCGCACGACTTGCCGGTGCCGCCGCGCAACCCGCAGCCAGAACGCCCGCCACGACACTGCCCATCGTCGCCGCAACCGGAAAGAATCGCCTGATCGAGTACATGAGGGCCTCCTTGCCGTCATTGTTACATCAAGACGGCGCCAGCGCGCGCCATTTAGCTCAAGACCCGGGCGCGCCCCGATACAGCCAGGGAAGGTCGAGCAATCGCTCGCCGAGCAACTTGATCGACAAGTCACGCCCCAGACGCGTCCATCCGGTGGCGTGAAAAACACGCCCGTTGCGCAGGGAGCGGGCCTGGACACGTGCGTTGCGTCTCCAGCGCCCGGTAGCATAGTTTGCCAAGGCTTGCGGCACGTCGACACCTTCGCCGCGCAGGGCCTGGGCCAGGGCGTGCGCGTCTTCAATGGCCATGCCCGCGCCCTGCGCAAGAAATGGCACCATCGGATGCGCGGCGTCGCCCAGCAAGGCCACGCGGCCTTGCGCGTGCTGATGCGCACCAGCCATTGGTGGACGAATGTTCAGAGCCCACAGCCGCCACGCGCTGATCGCGTGAATCAGTTCCTGCAACGGCGCACAGGCCTGCGCCAACTGGTCGCGCAAGCGCGGCCCATTGCCGCTGTGGTCCCAGTACTGCGGATCACCAAACATCTGGCCCCGCACCACCGCCACCACGTTGAGCCAGTTGCCCCCGCGAACCGGGTACTCAACCACATGCCAGTCCGGCCCGAGCCATGCGGTGATTTGCTCGGAACGCAAATGCTCGGGCAGGCTGGTCTGCGCGACCAGGGCGCGGTAGGCCAACTGACCGGTCAACGAGGGCTGGCCGTCGTCAAGCAGTTGCTGGCGCACCCTGCTCCAAAGCCCGTCCGCGCCGACCAGCAGATCACCGTCGACCGCTTGGTCGTCACTGGTGTACAGCCTCACCCCATCAGCGCGATTGTCAAATCGCACCACTTCGGCGCCGAGGTGAATCTTCACCTTGCTCTGCAAGCGTAGCGCATCGGCCAGCAGGGATTGCAAATCGGCGCGATGCATGGTCAGGTACGGAGCGCCATAACGCCGCCGCACGACATCGCCCAGACGCAGGACACCGAGCTCGGCGCCCGAAACCGCGTTGCGTACCTGCAGTCGATCGGGCAGCGCGCCGGCACGCAACAAGGCCTGGTTCAGACCCCAACCCTGCAGCAACTTGACCACATTCGGACCGAGTTGCAGGCCCGCGCCGAACTCGGTCAACGCACCTGAGCGCTCAAACAGTTCGACGCTGGCACCCTGGCGTGCGCACGCAAGTGCTGCAGCCAGCCCGCCAATCCCGCCACCAACGATCAGGACACGATTGCTCATGGGCGGCTATTTTATCGGGGTCGGGTTCAACGGCGCAGGCTCGGTCGCAGCATAGGGATTGCCCATGGCGCGCATCGTGGCCTCCACGTCCTGCGCCGAAAGCGGCGTCGGTCCGGAGCCCGGAAGTTGCGCAGCGTCGAGCTGATGCACGCTTCGTGGTGCCACAAAAACCAGCGCTGTCACCAGGGCTTGCACCAGCATGAACGGCAACAGTGCGCGCAACAGCCGGCCCGTTGCCACCGCACCCAGGCCGGCGCGGGAGCGCGCCATCAGCACCGCGTAGCCAATCGGGGGAATGAGAAAACTCAGTTGCAGCACCAGCAACAGCAACACCGCAACCTGCTGCGCATCGCCGAGCATGCCAATGAGCGGCGGAGCCACGATCGGAATCACCACAAAGATCATTTCAAACGCGTCGAGCACCCAGGCGCAAAGGGCCACGGCCAACAGCACCAGCGCCGCCGTCGTGTGCGTTGACAAGCTGCTGTGCAACAACAGCTCTGCAATCCAGCGATCGGTGCCCAGCAGGCGGAACACCAGGCTGAAGGTGGTGGCCCCGACCAGCAGGGCAAACAGCGCGCCGCTCAGGGCCATCGTGTCGGCCAGCACGCCCTGCCACTGCGACCAGCTGAGCGCGCGCGCCAGCACCGCCAACCCGAACAACAGCACACCGCCGCTGGCCGCGGCTTCCACGGCAAACATCTTGCCGCTGAACACCGCTCCAAGCAACAGCACAATCACCGCCACCGCTATCAAAGCAATAGCTGCCTGCGCCCATTTGACGGGCTCTGGAGGATCATTTGACTCAAATTGCCGGCCCTGCCACCAGGCCACCGCGATCCACAGCAGCAACACACACACGGCGGGCAACAGTGCCGCATGAAACACGTCCTGCGTGTTCACCATGTGCCCGGCCCCCAGCACAAACCCGGGCAGATTGCTCGCTTCGGTATGCGCCCGCAGCATCGTGTCACCGAGCAAGATCAGGACCAGCGAGGGTGGCACCACGACGCCGATGGTCGCCGCCACGCTGATCAGCGCGGTCGATGCTGCGGCGTTCATGCCGCCCAGGCGCGGCGCCACCAGCCGCGCCAGCAACGACGAGCTCGACGCCACCGAGCCGTTCATCGGTGCGATCAGCGCCCCCACACCAAGCGCGGCCAGACCGGTGCTGGCCCCGCTGCCATGCAGCACTCGCTTGAGCGCGGAGAACATCGCGTCGGCCACCGTCAGGCGTTGCAGCAAAACGCCGATGAAAACGTACAGCGGGAGTGCCTGCAGCAGGTCGTTTTCGAGCAAACCCACGATCCGCGGGGCCAATGCCGCGAGGATCGCCATATCAAAGTTCCCGCCCAGCAAGCCCAGCGTTGCAAAGACACTGGCCACGCCAATCAGCAAGGCCCAGACCGGCGCGCCGGTGATGACGATCAGGCCGCCCAGCACCAGCAGCATCCAAAGGCCGGCCGAGGCCGCAGGCACCATCATGACCTGTCGCGCCCGGCGCGCAGGCAGGCCGCGACCGCGTCAAGCAACACCAGCAACAGCAGCAACGCCAGAGCGAGCTTGATCACAAAGTAACCGGGCGTCAGGGTCTCGCCAAATTTCTCCAGACCCGCGAGCGAACTGGCAATGCTCGGTGCCGACACCCACAACAGAAACAGCGCCCACGGCCCGACGCAGGCCAGCAACAAGGCGCTGCGCCAGGCCGGGGCGCGCGCTGCCGGGTTGCGCGCAGGCCCGAGCGCGGCCAGATGCGTGCCCGCGCGCGAGGCCGCCGTGATCGCCACCGCGACGTACAGCGCAAACAGGATTTGCCCCAGATCGTTCGCCTGTGCCGAGCCGGCCTGCACCCACTCGCGCAACGGCCACTGGGCAAACAGCAGCCAGGCCAGCGGCAACACCAGCGTGCTCGCTGCCCGCAACATGCGATTCACGAAGCCGTGGCAACGTCGCATTGCGAGTTCCTTACAGCGCCTGCTTCAATCTTCCAATTCCCTCTTCAATTTTCTCCAGCCCCACGGTGGCAAAGCTCAGGCGCAGCGTGGTCGGATCGGGATCGTGCGCATAGAACGGCGCACCGGGCACAAAGGCCACGCCGCGCTCGATCGCGCGTTTGGCAAATTCTGCAGCACCGCTGCACTGGCTGCGCGCACCGGTCAGGCGGGCCCAGAAAAACATGCCGCCTTGGGGCTGATTGAAGGCAATCGCGTCGCCGAGTTCGCGGCGCAATGCCTGGGCCATCGTTGCGGCGCGTTCGGCATAGGTTTTCTTCACCACCGACAAGGCGGCGTCGAGCCGGTTCAAGCCGAGGTAGTGCGCGGCAATGGCCTGACTGAGATTGCTGGTGTGCGCGTCGCTGAACTGCTTGCACATGGTCGCCTTGGCCAGCAACGCGGGCGGCGCAATCATCCAGCCCACGCGCAAACCCGGCGAGAGGATTTTGCTAAAACTGCCGCAGTGCGCGAGCCAGTCGCGGCTGCCCGGCACCGTGTCGCACAGGGCAAGCAGGCTCGGCGGCGGTGGCTGGTCAAAATACAGTTCACCATACGGGTCGTCTTCGACCACCAGCGTGCGCGTGCGCCCGGCAAGTTCAAGAATGCGCCGGCGCCGCGCCAGGCTGAGGGTGGCGCCGCTGGGGTTGCCAAAGGTGGGAATCAGGTACACCAGTTTGGGCTTGTGCTCGATCATCAACCGCTCCAACTGGTCGACGTCAACGCCGTCGGCGTCGATCGGCGCGCCGATGAGTTGCGCACCGTACAGGCGAAAGCATTGGATCGTGGCCAAAAATGTGGGTGCCTCGACGATCACCTTGTCGCCCGGCGAGATCATGGTCTTGCCGATCAGGTCCAGCGCCTGCTGGCTGCCGGTGGTGACGATCAAACCGTCGGGTCGGACGCTGGCGTTGGCCGGGCTGCCCAGCCCGCCCTTGGCGGCATAAAAGCCGCTGATCGCCTCGCGCAGCGGCTGGTAGCCTTCGGTGGCACCGTACTGCAGCACCGGGCCCGGGTTGTTCGCCAGCACCGCTTCGGCGCAGGCCTTGATGCCTTGCGCGTCAAACAGCGCGGGGTCGGGAAAGCCCCCGGCAAAGCTGATGATGCCGGGCTTGCCCAGCAGCTTGAAGAGTTCGCGGATGGCGGAGGTCTCGATCTGGTTCAGGCGTTCGGCAAATTGCATGGGGGTCTTTCGTGGGTCGGCTCTGCGATATCGTGCGATTATTATTCAGACTTGCAGTCCGGGAGCCATGCATGACGCCAGACAGGATCGAAACTTTTTTTGCCACCCTGCGCACGGCCAACCCGAACCCGACAAGCGAGCTTGAATACAGCTCGGTGTTCGAGCTGCTGTGCGCCGTTGTCCTCTCGGCACAGGCCACCGATGTGAGTGTCAACAAGGTCACACGCCGGCTGTTCCCGATCGCCAACACGCCGCAAAAGATGCTTGCCCTGGGCCAGAGCAGACTCGAGAACACCATCAAAAGCATCGGCCTGTATCGCAGCAAAGCGGCGCACCTCATACAAAGCAGCGAACATTTGCTGGCTCGGCATGGCGGCGTGGTACCGCGCTCACGCGAAGCGCTGCAGGCGCTGCCCGGGGTCGGGCGCAAGACTGCCAACGTGATCTTGAACGTCGCCTTTGGCGAACCCACCCTGGCCGTGGACACGCATGTTTTCCGGCTGGCGAACCGCAGCGGCCTGGCGTCGGGCAAGACACCCGAGGAGGTCGAGCGCGGCCTGCTTGAGTGCGTGCCAGCGCCTTACTTGAAGGACGCCCACCACTGGTTGATCCTGCACGGGCGTTATGTGTGCCAGGCGCGCCAGCCACGCTGTTGGCAGTGCGGCGTCGCGGCGCAGTGTGAGTTCAGCGACAAGACGCCCGGGCCGAAGGCAACGCCACCCATTGTTCGCCCAGGACGCGGATAGCGATGCGCCCGTCAAACACCGACTCGAGTGCCCGATGCGTGGCGGCATCGGCGCACTCGCCCTGATGCGTGACCCGGCCTTGCGCCATGATGAGCATTTCATCAGCGTGCAAGGCCATCGAGACTTCGTGCAGCACGCTGATCACGGTGACTCCCGAACGCACCAGTGAACGCACCAGCGCCAGCCAGTCGGCCTGATGTGGCGGATCCAGATTGGCCAGCGGCTCATCCATCAGCAGCACGCGCGCCTGCACCGCCAGCGCGCGCGCCAGCAACACGCGCTGGCGCTCACCACCCGAGAGCTGACCCAGGCAGCGTGAGCGCCAGTCCCAGGCCTGCATGGCGTGCAGCGCCGCTTCAACCGCCTGGTGGTCGGCTGAGCTCGGCGCCCCAAGCCAGGTCTGATGCGGCAGGCGTCCGAGCATGACGATGTCCCACACCGTCAGATCATCGCCGACGAGTTCGTTTTGACCCAGCCAGGCCAATTGCTGCGCCCGGGCGCGTCTGGGCCAATCGGCCAGGGGCCGCCCCAGCAGGGTGACCACGCCGCGCCCGGGCAACAGACCGGCGAGAACCTTGAGCAGGGTCGACTTGCCGGCACCATTGGGGCCGACAACGCCGGTCCAGCAGGCCGCCTTCAGGCGCACATCAATGCCGTGCAATACTTCGCTATTTCCTAGCGTAGCGCTTATGCCACTTGCATGAATAGCTATTGAATTCATAGCAGTCAGGACCCGCTCCAGCCGCGCCGGTCGCTGTGACGCATCAGCCACAGCAAGTAGCCCCCGCCGAGTGCGGCGGTGAGCACGCCGACCGGCAGTTCCTGCGGGGCGATGAGCGTGCGCGCCAGCAAGTCGGCGGCCATCAGCAGCACGGCACCCATCAGGCTTGAGAGCAGGCTGAGACGGGCATGCAGGGTGCTCGACAGCGAACGCACCAGATGCGGAGCGGCCAGGCCAACAAAGGCGATCAAGCCGGTCTGCGCCACCGCCGTGCCGGTGGCCAGCGCCAGTGTGCCGACCAGGACCACGCGCAGTTGGGTCAGCGGCAGACCCAGGCTGGCGGCAGTCGCCTCACCCAGGGCCAGGCCGTCGACGCCACGGCCAAAGATCCAGGTGACGCTCATGCACAGGATCCAGACCGCAAACATCAAGGCACAGGCAGCGCCATCGACGAAGCCGGTATTGCCAAGCATAAAGGCCTGAACCGTCTGCAGGGCACTGGGCACGCCAAGCAGGATCAGTGAGCTGATCGCTCCCAGGACCACACCGACGATCACACCAGCGAGCAGCAGGCGCACCGTATGCTCGACGCCGCGCGCCAGGGCCAGGGTCAGCAGAACCGCCGCACCGGCACCCAGGAAAGCCACGCCGCTCAGCCCGAGCCGCGCCAGCCAGTGGGCTGCCAGCGGCGAGACATCGAGCGCCAGCAAAGCGGCAGCCACGCCCAGCGCCGCGCCCGAGGCGCTGCCCAGCAAGTACGGGTCGGCCAGCGGATTGCGAAACAGGCCCTGCGCCAGTGCCCCAGCCAGACCGAGCAAGGCACCGGCAGCAGCGGCGCCGAGGGTGCGCGGAAGACGGATGTCGAGCACAATTTGCATCGCCAAGCGGTCGTGCCACTGGGCCAGCGGGTTTTCGACGCCATGGCTGCCAACACTCACACCCACGCCAAGCATGACCAGCAGCAGCAACACCAGCGCCAGCCACAGGGGCCTGGCGCTGCGTGGTGCGGCTGGCTGCCTCATGGTGCCGTATTGCGCAGGCATTGCGCCATGATATGAGCTGCCTGTGCCAATCGCGGCCCGGGCCGGACCAGCACATCGGTCTGCTCGGCACTGAATTCGCAAACGCGCCCGAAGCGGACGGCGCGCATGCCCGCCCATCCCGGGCGCCCCTGCAAGCCCGGATGGTTGCGCTCGCCGACCATGATGAGGTCCGGATCAGCGCGGACCACGAACTCGGGATTCAGTCTGGGAAACGGACCCAAGCCGCGCGGCGCAATGTTGGCAAGACCCAGGGCCGCCAGCGTCTCGCCGATGAACGAGGTGGGTCCGGCCGCATAGGGTGCACTGCTGACCTCAAAATAGACGCGGGTGTTGCGCAGGCGCGGTGCCAGCGAGCCAGCCAGCGCCGACAAGTCCGCCTGGATCTCTTGCCAGACGCGCTCGGCGTTGGTCACGCCGAGTAGCTGACCGATGCCCAGCAGCACCCGATGCACGTCGGCGTGGCTCTTGGGCTCAAACGCCAGCACTTTGATGCCAAGTGCCTGCAGTCGCTGCGCGGCAGGTGTTGACGTGGCGGTCAGCACAACATCGGGTCGGAGCGCCGCAATCGCCTCCAGACTCGGGTCCAGGCCCCCGCCAACCTGGGGCAGGGAGCGAACGCTTTGCGGGTAATTGGAGTAGCGGTCGACCCCAACCAGACGCGCGCACTCGCCCAGCGCGCACACCGTTTCCGTCAACGAAGGCAGCAGGCTGATGATGCGCTGCGGCGGCTCGGAGAAAGACACGCTCAGACCACGATCGTCGCTGATCTGCGTTGCCTGGGCCACCCCAAATGCTACAAAAAGCAGAGCTGCCAACGCCCTGTTCACGGGCGTTGGCAGACGATTTGTCAACTTGACTATCAGGGCTGCGAGCGCCATTGCAGGCCCGCGTAGAAGCTGCGCCCGGGGCTCGCATAATGCCCCACCTGCTGGTACTGCGCCGCCGCCGCGTTGTCCAGGCGCAGCAGCAAGCGCCACTGACGGTTCAGTGCCGTGCTCGCGTGCAGATTGAGCAGCGCGTAGCCCGGCAGCACGGTGCTGTTGGCGGCGTCGTCAAAGCGCTCGCCCATGCCCTGCACTTCGCCGCCAAGTTGCCAAGGACCCACAGGGCGCTCCATCGCCAACGTCGCATGACGGCGCGCGCGCAGGCTCAGCGTGCGTCCGGTCACGCTGTCGAGCGGGTCGAGCCAGTCGAGTGAACCCTTGATGACCCACGCGGCCAGATTCGCCTGGCCACTGAGTGTGAGACCGCGCAGGCTGGCCTGGCCGACGTTGTAATAGCAGAAGAAGCCGGCCTCACAGTTTGACAGTGCCGCGCTGGAACTGATCATGTTGCTCACGACGTTGCGGTACACGAGCGCCTTGAAGGAGCGTTCGGGCCCGGCGTAGGCGAGCCCGATTTCGCTGTTCCTGCTGGTCTCCGGCGCCAGGGCGGCGCTGCCGTAAGGGCCAAAGCTCTGCTCCAGAGTCGGCGCCCGGAAGGCACTGCCCGAGGCCAGCGTGGCGCGCCACTGCGGGCTGAGCGCGTAGGCATAGGCCAGGCCCGCGGTCGCGTGGGTTCCGAACAGGCTGTCACGATCGCTGCGCAGGTTCAGCTGCAGCGTATGCGCTCCCGCGTGCATGCCGTAACCCATGGCCAGGGCATTTTGCGTGCGTGCGCCCTGAAACGCCGGATCAAAGTAACCCGAAGGTTTGGAATCAAAGTCGTCGCGCTTCTGCTCCAGCGCCGCGGTCAGGGTCCCGATGCCAAGGCGCAGGCTGTTTTCAAACAGGACCCCTTGCAAAGTGGTCTGGTAATCGTAAGGGACATCGTCGCGCTGCGCCACGCGGCTGCGCGACAGGGTCAAGGACGTGCGATAGGCCTGGCTCCATTGCGCGGTCCAGCTCAGCGACGCGGTGTCAAGCGTGCCGCGGGCCGCATAGTCGGTGCCACCGCCCCAGGGCACATAGTGCGAATCGAGCCGGCTGCTAAGCGCTTGCCACTGTAGCCGGTGCGCCGTCGAGAGCTGGTAGCCCAGGCGCAAGCTGGCACTGCGGCTGGCGCTGGCTTCATGATCGGGGCTGTGCTGCAAATCGGGTCGGGTGTTGTAGCCGTCGCTGTCGCTCAGGCCCAAGCCCAGAGCGTAATCCCAGCCGCCCTGCGCGCCACCGAGTCCGACACTCAGCTGACGCGTATTCAGGTTGCCAGCGCCTGCGTTGGCGTAGGCGTTCCACCCTGACGCGCCGCGACGGGTGAAGATTTGCACCACGCCACCCATGGCGTCGGCACCGTAGATGGCGCTGGCCGGTCCGCGCAGCACCTCGATGCGTTCGATCTGCGAGGCCGGCACCAACTCCCATGGCGCACCGCCGCCAAGGCGCAGACCGTCCTGCGAGTCAACCCGCACGCCATCGATGTACAGGGCCGTCATGCGCGAGTCCGCACCACGAATATAGACCCGCGCCGAATCACCGGCGCTGATGGTTTGCAAACCCGGCAGACGCGAGAGCAACTGCGCCACGGTGGCGGCACCCAGGGTTTCAATCTCGGCGCGTTCCAGCACGCTGATGTCGGCGACAACCTCGCTCACGCTCTGCGGCTGGCGCGACGCGGTGATCACGACGCCCCTCAGTTCGGCCGCCGTTTGCGAAAGGCACGGCGTTGCCAGGACCATGATCGATGCCGCGACCAGGCCCTGAGGTAGGTAAATACAGGTTTTCATCAAAAGAGAATCAAGAAAAATGCCCTCGCCGTCGTCCCCGACAGCGCATGGGCGTTACGGTTGCGCGTGCGCACAACCACCGTGTCGGCCGGTATCCGGGCTGGTGGAACAACTCCCATCGCCTTCCCAAGCGCGTGTTCAAGACGCTCAGTGGCCGTGATGGAAGCGAAATCTCGCGATTTGTCCACTTACCGTTGCGGGGGCAGCGCAGGTTAGGTTCGCTGTTGCCAGTGCACCCTCCTGCTTCCCGTTGAACTGCGGCATGTGAACCACACCGCGAGCACCAACGCGGCGATTTTACAACCGATTGTTTTGGCCAAACCCTACAATGCGGTGCTATGTCGAAATCCTCTCCAGTGGACCAGATTGCCGAGCGCGTCGAGCGCCTGCTGGTGCGCTACGAGGAATTGCAGCGCACCAACGCCCTGCTCAGTTCGCAGATCGAGGCAATCACCCAGGAGCGCGACTCCCTCAAATCCAGGCTGAGTGCGGCGCGCGCACGCATCGACGCGCTGCTCGAGCGCCTGCCACCTTCGATGACCGACAAGGCATCGACTCAAGACCGATGAAACAGCTCGAGGTTCAAATCATGGGGCAGAGCTATTTGCTCGGTTGTCCAGATGGCGGAGATGCCCGCTTGCTCGAGGCCGTGGAACGTGTCGATACGGCAATGTGCAAAATCCGCGACGCAGGAAAGGTCCGCGCTCGCGAGCGCATCGCCGTGCTGGCGGCACTGAATTTGGCGTTTGACCTGGCTGATCAGAGCGGCGGCGCCAGTGCCCTACCCGACGAAGCCGCCCTGGGCAACGAATGGGTGTTGCGGTCCCTGGTCGAACGGCTCGACCGCGCCTTGGGCAAGGACGGACGTCTGCTCTGAACTGGCGCGGCAGACGCTGCCTTTCCCCAGGGCCTACAATCGGGCTCGTCTGCAGTGCTCGCCGGGCTGTATATTTCCTTGAACCAATGCTCTTGCAGCCAGGGCTTGGAACATCACGGCTCAAGCGTGATCATCTCGCGTCAGATGAACCCAATGAGCCGTTGACCTCGCCCACCTGAACCCCGGTTCAGGATGCCGGTCCGGCGGCACTTGCAGACAACTACCCTACCCCCCCTTATGAACCTCGAACCACAACTGATCATTGAACTCGCCGCGCTCGGATTGAGTACCGGTTTTCTCGCCGGCCTGCTGGGCATCGGAGGCGGCATGATCATGGTGCCGTTCATCACAATCATTCTGTCGGCGCGCGATGTCGGACCCAATCTGGCCGTCAAGATGGCCATTGCCACATCCATGGCGACGATCATCTTCACATCCATCTCCAGCGTGCGTGCGCACCACCGTCGTGGCGCGGTGCGCTGGGATCTGGTCATGGGGCTGGCCCCGGGAATCATCCTGGGCGGAATCGTTGCCAGCCTGGGGGTATTTGCCCTGCTCAAAGGTTCATCGCTGGCCCTGGTGTTTGCGATTTTCGTCAGCTTTTCGGCAACACAGATGTTTCTCGACAAGAAGCCGGCGCCGGGGCGACAGATGCCCAAGACTGCGGGCCTGCTCGGCGCTGGCGGCGTGATCGGATTTCTGTCCGGTCTGGTCGGTGCCGGTGGCGGATTCATCAGTGTCCCGTTCATGGCCTGGTGCAACGTCGCCATTCACAATGCAGTTGCGACTTCGGCAGCGCTGGGCCTGCCGATCGCGTTGTCAAACGTGGTTGGTTATGTGCTCAGCGGACAGAGCGCGAGCGGCCTGCCGCCCTACTCCTTTGGCTACATCTGGCTGCCCGCGCTGGCCGTCATCGCCTCCTGCAGCGTGCTGACTGCACCGCTTGGCGCGCGTGTCGCACACCGCCTTCCGGTCAAGCAGCTAAAGAGAATTTTTGCCAGTCTCCTGTACCTTCTGGCCGCGTACATGCTGTACAAATCGCTGGCACCGAGCCTGTCTTGAGGATCAAGTTCGACCAATTATGCTGGCGGAGCAGGGGGGATTCGAACCCCCGGAGGGTTTTACCCCTCGCACGCTTTCCAGGCGTGTGACTTAAACCACTCATCCACCGCTCCAGCGCCGCCGATTCTAGCCCAGTCACCTCACCAAGGCGCCGCCACGCGAGGCCAGGCAGGCAAAAAAAGGCCACCCGCAGGTGGCCTTGAGCAGCACATCGAGACGATTTACATCGCGATCTTCTTGCCGTCCTTGTAAGTCGACAAAGTCATCGACGGGTTCTTCAGTTCACCATTGGGTTCAAAGGCGATGTTCGCGGTCACGCCCTTGAAATTGGTTTCCACCAGCTTCGGGGTGTAAACCTTCGGATCGACCGAATTGGCACGCTTCATCGCATCGACCAGGACAAACGTGGCGTCATAGGTAAACGGGCTGTAAATCTGGAACTGACCAGGATATTTGGCGTCGTACCTTGCCTTCCACGCCGTACCACCGGGCATCTTCGCGATCGATGCGCCACCCTCGGCGCAAACCACGTTGTTCAGGCTCTTCGCACCCGCGGCAATCTTGATGATTTCCGTCGTGCAGATGCCATCACCGCCGAAGAACTTCACGTCGGTCATACCCAACTGGTCCATCTGGCGCAACATGGCACCGGCTTGCGCGTCCATGCCACCATAGAAAATTGCGTCAGGCTTCTTGGCTTTGATGGCGGTCAGGATAGCCATGAAGTCGGTTGCCTTGTCGGTGGTGAACTGCTCGTCCACCACTTTCATGCCCTTGGCCAGAGCAGTCTTCTTGAACACCTCGGCCACGCCTTGCCCATACGCCGTGCGGTCGTCAATCACGGCAACGGTCTTGAGCTTCAATGGGCCTGCGGCATATTCGGCCAGGCCGGCACCCAAGGCGTTATCGTTGGCAATGATCCGGTACGTGGTCTTGTAGCCGGGTTTGGTCAGATTCGGGTTGGTGGCCGCACCCGTGACGTGGGGAATGCCGCAATCGTTGTAGATCTTCGAGGCTGGAATCGTGGTACCCGAGTTCAGGTGACCGACAACGCCGGCAACCTTGGCGTCGCACAGCTTTTGCGCTACCGCGGTCCCCTGCTTGGGATCAGCAGCGTCGTCTTCGGCCATCAGCTCAAACTTGATCTTCTTGCCACCGATCGTGAGGTTCTGCTTGTTCAGGTCCTCAATGGCCATCATCGAACCGTTGGCATTGTCCTTGCCATAATGGGCCTGCCCACCTGACATCGGGGCCACATGGCCAATCTTGACAACCTGCACGTCTTGAGCCAACGCCAAACCCGCAACCGCGGCAATGGCCGCAGCCACGGTAATCTTCAACTTCATCTGCATAGACATCTCCAAAGGTTAAAAAATGTGAATAAATTGCTCCACCCATATACGATACCGCAATTATCGGGACACCGATACAGGGTAGTTACGTATTTTTTTGGCAAAACCCCGGCGCAAGACTCAATTTTCCACCCCCGGGTTTCCCTGGTCATGGCGCTTGATGAGGCAACCCCGATCGCTATAGTGTTTCCACCGCACACGTGCCGCCCGACGATCGACTTCATCACGCCCGACAATTTCGATCAGTCTGTGGAATCTCTCGTAACCATCCGGAACCGCAGGCCCGATATTCAGCAGGATATCGCTGTGAGGCAGCGCGGCCAGCGACGGCGT
>JAKANU010000272.1 GCA_021812315.1 Pseudomonadota bacterium | reverse complement strand
ATGTGTGGCTGAATAATCCGCTGTATCCGCTGGAGGCGTGTGGCACTTCAGGAATGAAGGCTGCCATCAATGGTGTTCCGAACCTCTCGGTACTCGATGGCTGGTGGGGTGAAGGCTTCGATGGCAAGAACGGCTGGGGCATCAAGTCCGCAGAGCTTGGGCTGGAGGAAGGACGGCGCAATCAGGAAGAGTCGCGGACCTTATATGAAATCCTGCAGGATCAACTCATTCCCATGTACTACCAGTGGGGAACGACCGGCTTTTCGCCCGACTGGGTGCGCATGTGCAAGCACTCGATCGTGACTTTGATGCCACGCTTCAGTGCCGGGCGCATGATCGCCGACTATCTTGCGCGGTTCTATGTGCCGGCAACGCATCAGTGGCGGCGCTATTGCGCCGAACAATTCAGCGCCGCGCGAGAGGTTTCGGCCTGGAAGAATCGGGTTCACGCGGCGTGGCCCCGGCTGGCGCTGCGCAGGATCGACCCAAGCGTGCCGCGCATCGGTTTTGGGCAAGCGCTGCGTTTCGAAGTAGCTGCCGATCTCGACGGGTTGAGTCCGGGTGATGTCAGAATTGAATTGCTGCTGGGACGACCCGGCGGCGGTCAACGACCACAGCACGCAAATGCACACGTGTTCGCCCATGCGGGTCGCCTGGATTCGAACGAGGAGCTGTTCACACTCGACCTGAAGCCCGAGTATTGCGGAAAGATCGAGTACCGCATTCGCATGTATCCGTTTCATACGCTGCTCACGCATCCGTTTGAAATGGGCGAGATGCTGTGGCTCTAGGGTGTCAAGATCCGCCGCGGGTGCTCTATCTCGCATCCGAACTTGCCCCGTGGATGAAAACCGGTGGACTCGGCGAGGTTGCCCGGACCCTGCCAGAATCCCTGCACGCAGCTGGCGTCGATGTGCGTGTCTTGGTGCCGGGCTACGCGCCGCTGCTGGAGGCCTTTGCTCAGGTCCGGGTGCGTTGCCAAATTGCGTATCCGGCGGGGGTCTATCCTGCGCTCAGGATCCTCGAAACGGCCACGTCGACCGGCTTGCCGCTGTATATCATCGATTGCCCACAGTTCTATGTCCGGCCCGGCTCCGCCTATCAGGACACGCAGGGCGCGGATTTTGTCGATAACGCGCAGCGCTTCGGCTTGTTGTCGTATGTGGGTGCCATGATCGGTAGCGGCGCGAATCCCCTGCCTTGGCAGCCCAATGTCCTGCACGCCAATGATTGGCACTGTGCGCTGGCCCTGGCGTACCTGCGCTACCGACTGGAGCCGCGCGTCAGAACGGTATTCACGATTCACAACCTTGCGTTTCAGGGCTTGTTCCCAGGCGACACGCTGCATGCCCTGGGTCTGCCACCGGACGTCTTGCAACCGAACGGGCTTGAATTCTGGGGGCAATTGTCTTTTCTCAAGGCCGCGTTGCTATGGGCGGACCGTTTGCTGACGGTCAGCCCGCGCTACGCGCGGGAAATCCAGACACCGGAATACGGTTGCGGACTCGATGGCCTGCTGTGCGCGCGTGGTGAGCATCTCGTTGGAATTCTCAACGGTATCGATGATCGGGCGTGGAATCCGGCAACCGACGAATATCTGATCGCTTCCTATGACGCCTCGTGTTTGGAGGCAAAGTCGATCAACAAGCGGGCGCTGCAAGGACGTCTCGGACTCGATCCGCGGGCTGATGTGCCACTCTTTGCCGTCATCAGCCGACTGACACACCAAAAGGGCCTGGACTTGCTCATCGAGATCGCATCGGCTGTGATGGCGCTTCCTTCGCAGCTGGTGGTGCTCGGTCATGGCGAGCCGCCGCTGGAAGACACATTTTGCGCGCTGGCCGCGAATTGGCCCGGAAAGATTGCCACCGTGTTGGGGTTTGACGAGGCCCTGGCCCACCAGATCGAAGCCGGCGCCGATGCGTTCCTGATGCCTTCGCGTTATGAGCCGTGCGGACTCAACCAGATGTACAGCCTGCGCTACGGTACGCCACCCGTGGTGCGTGGCACCGGTGGTTTGGCCGACACCGTGGTCGATGCCTCGCACGTGGCCCCGGGCAGTCGCGGCGCCAACGGCTTCGTGTTCGAGGATTTCAGCGCCAATGCCCTGATGCGCACGATGGCGCGTGCCGTCAACACTTACCACCAGCCCGAATGCTGGCAGGCGCTTCAACGGGCAGGCATGGCGCAGGACTTTGGTTGGGCGGCGGCGGTGGATCGGCACCGCGCAATCTACAGTGAACTTGCGGATGTGACGCCAGGTGGGGCGCAAACGGATCTTGAAACGGCGTCTCGCAAGGCGTAGCATCGCAGGGCGCGAATGTGGCCCTGCATCTACCTGCAGCCGAGGAGATTGAAAATGACAGTTGCAAAGCGTTGGATGATTCTGTTATGCGGCGTATTCGTCCTGGCGGCGAATACGATGGCGGCTGACATCCCTGGCAGTCGCGATCATCCGCTAGTCAAGCGCATGGCTGGGTCGGAAATCAACCTTTACTCGCAGAAGGACTACGACGAATACAGCCTGTTCTGCGCCGTGGCGCCGACCAAGACCTTCGTTGACTTGGCAAAGACCAAGGAAATCAAACGCGTGGAGGGCAAGATCACGCGCACGCGCTACAAATTGCCGCAGGGCGTGTCGGTGCTTGAGGCACAGCGGCAATACGAAACCGCACTCAAGAGCGCCGGGTTTGAGATCCTCAAATCGTATGGCCCGAACGAAATCAATGCCGAATGGGTCAGCAGCGCGATCAACCAGGGCGGCACCGACTGGATTCGCTTCCCGTTCGGACCTGTCAATCCGCGCTGGAGCTGTGCCAGCCTGAAGCGCCCGGGCGGTGAGATCTTCGTGCAGCTCGCACCCTACGAGCAGCAGGAGAACTTGCTGATCCAGGTCGATGTCTATGAGCCCAGGGCGATGGCGAACAAGATGGTTGATCCGGACGCGACGGCGATGGCGGCACAGATCAACACGCAGGGTCATGTTGCCGTGTACGGCATTTACTTCGACACCGACCGGGCCGTGGTCAAGCCCGAGAGCAAGGCGACCCTGGAACAGATTGCAATGCTGCTCAAGTCGCATACCGCGCTCAAGCTGGCGGTGGTGGGGCATACCGACAACGTTGGCGCGGCCGCGCACAACGCGAGCTTGTCACAGGCCCGAGCCAAAGCAGTGGTGGCTGAGTTGGTCAAGAGCTACGGTGTCGATGCGCTGCGCTTACAGGCCAGCGGCAAGGGTGCAGATGCACCGGTTGCAACAAACGGCACCGAGGAGGGGCGGGCCAAGAACCGGCGCGTCGAGCTTGTGAAGCTGCCCTAGCAAGTTGCCAGGTCGCAGTGTTGCACATCGGGTTCGACAACCGACGGAGGTGATATTCCGGGGAGTGATCTATGCGAAGTGATCTGATTGCAAGCTCGGCAGCGTTACTTGTCCGCGGAGGCGTTGTCGCGGTTGCGACAGGGTTGTTGATCCTGGCGTTGAGTCAAAGCGCATATGCACAGGGCACAACGGTCATCCCGCCGCCGCCTCCAATACACGAGCCAGAGGCGACAACCAACCACCAGGCACAGCAAGACGATAACGATCCTGCGCGCGCCTTCGATCCCACAACCGGACAAAACATGCATTGGGACTGCAATAAAAAGACATGGATTGATTCAAAGACAGGCGAGAAAATTCCAGGTCGATTCGAAGGGCGCAGAGGCGGCAATGGTGAAGTCATTCCGCCGCCGCCTCCAATACACGAGCCAGGAGCGACAACCAACCACCAGGCACGGCAAGACGATAACGATCCTGCGCGCGCCTTCGATCCCACAACCGGACAAAACATGCATTGGGATCCTGTCCAGAAAACGTGGAAAGATTCGAAGACAGGCCGACCAGTTCCCGGAGGTTTTAAGGGCCGACGGGGGAAGGCCGATTGCCCGCCCCCCCCTAAGTGCGAGTGCAGTTGCGCTGATATAGATCGCTATAACAGCGGCATGTTT
>JAKANU010000271.1 GCA_021812315.1 Pseudomonadota bacterium | reverse complement strand
CCACCATGTTCATGCCAAAGGTGTCCTGCAACTGGGTCTGCTTGTACAGGTTGTTGAGCACGACCTCGGGCACTTCGCCGCGCTTGAGCTCGATGACCAGACGCATGCCCGACTTGTCGGACTCGTCCTGAATGTGGCTGATGCCCTCGATCTTCTTCTCGTGCACCAGTTCCGCCATGCGTTCCTGCAGCGTCTTCTTGTTGACCTGGTAGGGCAGTTCGTCAACGATGATGGCCTGGCGCTGACCCTTGTCGATGTCCTCAAAATGGCACTTCGCGCGCATCACCACGCGCCCACGGCCGGTGCGGTAACCATCCCTGACACCGTTGATGCCATAGATGATTCCCGCGGTCGGGAAGTCCGGCGCCGGCACGATTTCCATCAGCTCGTCGATCGAGGCCTGCGGGTTGCGCAGCAAGTGCAGGCTGGCGTCCACCACCTCATTGAGGTTGTGCGGTGGAATGTTGGTGGCCATGCCCACGGCAATGCCGCCCGAGCCGTTGACCAGCAGGTTTGGCAGCCGGGTTGGCATCACCAGCGGCTCTTTCTCGGAACCGTCGTAGTTGGGGCCGAAATCAACGGTTTCCTTGTCCAGATCGGCCAGCAACTCGTGCGCGATCTTGGCCAGCCGGATTTCGGTGTAGCGCATGGCTGCCGCGTTGTCGCCGTCGACCGAGCCGAAGTTGCCCTGTCCGTCTACCAGCATGTGCCGCATCGAAAAATCCTGCGCCATGCGCACGATGGCGTCATAGACCGACTGGTCGCCGTGTGGATGGTATTTACCGATCACGTCACCAACAATGCGTGCCGACTTCTTGTACGGCCGGTTCCAGTCGTTGCTCAACTCATGCATCGCGTACAGCACGCGTCGGTGCACCGGCTTGAGCCCATCGCGCGCGTCGGGCAGGGCGCGCCCCACGATCACGCTCATCGCGTAATCAAGGTAACTGCGCCGCATCTCCTCTTCGAGGCTGATGGGCAGGGTTTCTTTGGCGAACTGGGTCATGGAAGCCTGTGTTTGGCGGGGGTCAAGAGCCGGGGGTCAATTCTAAGGGCGGAGCGTGTGGTGTCCGTGCAACGGTAGGCCGATATTCGTCCCGGCTTTCGAAGTCGAAATGTTCGCAAGAATGCATATGGTTGGTGCGCGGTTGTGGCTGTGGCACAATAGCGCGAACGCATCGGGTGATTGGCATCTGGCGCGTCCCATTAATTTACGCAGCGCTGCTGCGGCTTTTTCCCCAAAGGAGAACCATGAAGAACCTGAATAAAGTGGCAATGCTGATTGCTGCCGCAGCACTCGCAACCGCAGCCGGCGCGCAGTCGGTCGATAACTGGCGCGCTGCTACCGGCGACGTCTGGAAAAGTGCCACCGGCCTGTGCTGGCGTGACGCTACCTGGACGCCGGCCACAGCCGCAGTAGGTTGCGACGGCGCGATCGTCGCACCGGCGGCGTCGGCTCCTGCGCCCGCGGCCGCTCCCGCCCCTGCAGCTGCGGCACCTGCTCCCGCCGCTAAGGCCCCCGCACCGGCACCGGCACCGAAGCCACCGGCAGCGACCAAAGTGACCTACGCGGCCGACGCGTTCTTCGACTTTGACAAGGCTGTTCTCAAGCCTGAAGGCAAAGCCAAGCTTGACGACCTGGTCGGCAAGGTCAAGGCGGTGAACCTGGAAGTCATCATCGCCGTCGGTCATACCGACTCGATCGGCAGCGACGCGTACAACCAGAAACTCTCGGTCAGGCGTTCGGAAGCTGTGAAGGCGTATCTGGTGTCCAAGGGCATCGAGAAGAACCGCGTTTACACCGAAGGCAAGGGCGAGAAGCAACCGATTGCTGACAACAAGACCAAAGAAGGTCGCGCCAAGAACCGCCGCGTGGAAATCGAAGTGGTGGGTACCCGCGCCAATCATTGATCGGCATGGTGATCAAATTGCGGCCCTGAAGGCTGCACCAAAGAACCCCGCCTGGCGGGGTTTTTTGTTTTTGGTCAATCTTCTACCTTGGCCACGGCCTGAACCCGGATTTGTCGATAATCGCAGCATGACCCCAACATTGAACGCTGACCCAGCCGAGCTGTCCAAATTCTCAGATCTGGCGCATCGCTGGTGGGACCACGACGGCGAATTCAGGCCCCTGCATCAGATGAACCCTTTGCGTCTGGAATGGATCAACGGGCTGTGCCCATTGGCGGGTTTGCAGGTGCTTGACGTGGGGTGTGGCGGAGGCATCCTGAGCGACTCAATGGCGCGCGTGGGTGCGCGGGTCACCGGGATTGATCTGGCCAGCAAAGCCCTGCGCGTGGCGCAGCTTCATGCACTGGAGGCACAGACACCGTCGGTTGAATACATCGAGATCAGTGCCGAAGCTCTGGCTGCCGAACGGCCCGCTGGATTCGATGTCGTCACCTGCATGGAAATGCTCGAGCACGTGCCCGATCCGGCCTCCGTGGTGCGGGCCTGTGCAAGCCTGGTCAAACCCGGCGGTTGGGTGTTTTTCTCAACCATCAACCGAAACGCCAAGGCCTTCATGCTGGCCATCGTCGGCGCCGAGTATGTGCTCAATTTGCTGCCGCGTGGCACGCACGAATATGCCAAATTGGTCCGGCCTGCAGAACTCGCCGCATACTGCCGAGTGGCTGAGCTCGATCTGATGCAGACTCGTGGGATGGGACACAACCCGATCACACAGCGCTTTTGGTTGCACGATGACACCAGCGTGAATTACCTGCTCGCGGCGCGCAAGTCGGATCCCGCCACATTGTGAGTTTGCCAATGTTTTCGCAGGTGCAGGCGGTCCTGTTCGATCTGGACGGCACCTTGATCGACAGCTCCCCGGACCTCGGCGGCGCGGCCAACCAGATGCGCGCCGATCGCGGACTGCCGCCCCTGCCCATCGATGTGTATCGCCCGATGGCCGGTGCGGGTGCGCGCGGCATGATCGGGTTGGCATTGGGCGTCACGCCCGACGATCCCGGATTCACCGCGTTGCGCGAGGAATTCTTTGTCAACTACGAGCAGCGCATGACTCGCGAAACGATTGTCTTTGCGGGTGTGTGGGCGATGATTCACGAACTCCAGGAACTGGGCATGAGATGGGGCGTTGTCACGAACAAGGCCGCGCGATTTACGCTGCCATTGACGCAAAGCATGCCTCTGTTCGCCTCGGCCCGTGCCATCGTCAGTGGTGATACCACGCCCCATGCCAAGCCCCATCCCGAGCCGCTATTTGAGGCCGCCAGGCGCATGGCCGTATCGCCTGCGCATTGCGTGTACGTGGGCGACGATGAGCGCGACATCGTTGCCGGGCTTGCCGCAGGCATGGGTACGGTGGCGGCCACCTACGGATACCTCGGTAGCAACGCCGACCCGCGCGCCTGGGGTGCCCACGTGAGCATTCATTCTCCGCAAGACCTGTTGCAATTGTTCCAAGCGGCCTAAAATGGAGGTTTGGGGCTGCACTGGTTTCGACGTGGGTACGGAGTCGCTGTGGTGCATGTCG
The DNA here is from genome assembly GCA_021812315.1 of Pseudomonadota bacterium. Lineage (GTDB taxonomy): Bacteria > Pseudomonadota > Gammaproteobacteria > Burkholderiales > Burkholderiaceae_C > Rhodoferax. Next base: position 494 of record JAKANU010000271.1, on the reverse strand, counting down.
AGCTGAATGCGCTCGTAAAACAGATTCAAAAAAACTAACTGCAAACGACGAACGTTTCGCACTCGCTGCTTAAACACCAGTGAGCCTTACAACAGCAGGCCGGTGGGCTGGGCAAGGGTGGTTTGACCGCAAGGCCAAATCGTCCAGGCTGTAAGGTCATACACATCGGCTGGTCCTGAACCGGGTACCTTGGTTCGGGGCGAGACAATAGGGTGCTGGCGACGGTGAAAGCGTGTGGCTGCGCGTTCACCAGGGCGAGACTCAAACCAGACCACTAAACATGTAGATCTGCTCGAAGATGGCTTGCGGACGCGGGTTCAAATCCCGCCAGCTCCACCATATTAAAAATCCAACCGGGTCTCCGGTTGGTTTTTTTTCGCCTATCCCTGCGTGTTCACTGGGGTTCCCGAGGGTTCTTGCGGACTTCGTGGTTTTTCCGGTCGCCCAAAAAACCGCCACTTTTGCTCTCTCCACGCCAATAGTCTCCGGAACGG
>JAKANU010000270.1 GCA_021812315.1 Pseudomonadota bacterium | reverse complement strand
CAGCGCTTGCAGCCCAGCGCTGCCGTTCTGCCGTCCGCTGAAACCCATGCCGCCGATGCCCAGGCTTTGGGCGCCGACCTGTTGCAGCTCCATCTTGCCGGTGTGCTGGAACTCTGGCCGCAGGTGCATTTTCCCTTGCCGCCACACATCCCGGCCCGGCCCATGGCTTATACCCTAGCGCGCGCCCAGTCCCGACACATACCCGAAGGCGCGACAGGCATGGTCACCGGCCTGCGGCACGAAAACATCGTGCTAGACGCCTTGTCTGTGCGCGTGCTCGCCCTGCTCGACGGTACCCGTGATCGCCCCGCTATCCTTGACGCCGTCGAACCCTTGTTCGACGACGGCAGGCTCAACGTGCAACGCGACGGTAGGCCCGTCACCGACCCTATCCTCCGGCGCGGCATGCTCGTCACCCATCTCGACGACGTCCTGCACCGCTTGCGCCGCTTCGGCCTGCTCGTGCAGCCCTGAACCTGTGTCGACCCAACCAGACCCGCCTGCGCTGGAAACGCTCCTGCAACGGGCTGTGGCCCTGCACCAGCAGGGCCAGCCTGCGCAGGCCCTGCCGCTCTACCGGCAAGCCCTCGCACTTGCCCCTACCCATGCGCACCTCCACTATCTCACCGGCGCGGCACTGTTCGCCATGGGCCAGACCGACGCAGCGACGCAGCACTTCGACGCCGCTCTACAGGCTGACCCCGATCACGTTGAAGCCCTGCTCCAGCGCGGTCTGCTGCATTACGCCGCGAGCCGCGATGCCCCCGCGCTGGCCGACTTTCGGCGCTTGGTCGCGCTGGCCCCGCAAGATGCGCGCGGCTGGGTCAACCTCACCGCCGCCGCCCTCATGGCCGGCCAGCTCGATCTCGCCCGCCACGCCGTCACTCAGGCCATCCGGATCGCCCCCAACAACTCCGACGGCTGGAACAACCTCGGCATGCTGCACCAGCGCAGTGGAGATTTTGCCCAAGCCGAAGTCGCCTTTCGCCGCGCCCTGCAGATCAACACGCAGCATGCCGGCATCTGGCTGAATCTCGGTGACGCTTTGCGTGCGCAAGGGCGCCTGACCGAGGCCGAGCCCGCTTATCGGCAGTCCCTGCAACTCGACCCCCATCTCGCCAATACCTGGACCAACTACGGCAGTCTGCTCGGCCAGACCTACCGCGCCGCCGAAGCGCGCGCCGCCTTCGAAAGCGCGCTGGCGCTCGACCCTGCCTTGCCCGAGCCCCTGGTCAATCTCGCTGGCTTGCTCATTGACGTCGGCGAGGAACAGGCCGCCATCGAACGTCTGCGCCCCTTGGTCGAAATCGGCCAGGCCGTCGCCGACCACATCGCCATCTATGCCTTAGCCCTGCGTACTGCCGGGCAGCTCGACGAAGCCGAGCGCATTCTGCTCTGCCAGGCCGCAACCCATCCGACCCAACGCTCCACCTTGCAGGCATTGGGCCAGCTCGCGCTGACGCGCAAGGCCCTGTTGCCCAAAGCCATCGCTGCGATCGACGCTTGGGTCCGCATCCAAGGCCCAAAGGCCCCGGTTGCGGAGCGCGTCGCCATGTCCGTGTTGCTTGCCCAACTCCACGACCAGGCCGGCCAGCCGGCGCAAGCCTTCGCCGCCGCAGCGGCTGGCAAAGCCATTAAGGGCGAGCGCAGCAACCCTGCCGCCGAGCAGGTCCTCGCGGCGGCGCTGGAGAGAGCCTTCCCCGCCGCCCGCCTACGCCAGCCACCCTACGGCCTGGAGCAGGAAGGCCGCCTGGTGTTCATCATTGGCCTGCCGCGTTCCGGCACCTCCTTGCTGGAGCAGATGCTCGACGGCCATCCTGACGTATTCGCTGCTGGCGAAGTCGACGAAATCGGCCACATCACCAATGAACTCGGGCCTACCAACGCCGAGCAATGGCCTGAGCGAGCCGCGGCACTCGACGCCGCCAGCCTCCACGCCCTGGCCCAGCGCTACCTGCGCGTGCTGCCGCCCGCCGCGCAACAAGCGCAGCGCATTACCGACAAAATGCCCCACAACTTCGTGCAACTGGGGCTCATTCACCTGCTCTTTCCCCACGCCCGCATCATCCACGTCCAGCGCGACCCGCGCGACGTGGCGCTCAGTATTTTTCTTCACAACTTTTCCGGCCACCACCCCTATGCCAACCACATCGAAGACCTCGCCCGGCACATCCTGTTTCATCGCCGCTGCATGGGGCACTGGCGTACCGCCTTGCCCACAGGCGTCCTGCACGAACTGCACTATGAAGATCTCGTCACCAACCCGGAAGCCCACGCCCGCGCTGTGCTGAGCTTCCTCGGCCTGCCCTGGCATGAAGGTGTGCTCACACCCGAAGCATCCCGCCGCCCCGTCCTCACTTCCAGCCGCTTTCAGGTGCAGGAGCCCGTCCATCGCCGCGCCATCGGCCGCTGGCGGCGCTATGCCCGTGAGTTGGCGCCCCTCACCGCTATTCTCGCCCCCATTCTGACCGATGGCGCGGCGTGAATGAACAGGAAAGCGCAAGGTAGTTGGGCACAACCCGTAGGCTCGCAAGTACTCGCAAGTACTCACAAGTACTCACAAGAACTTTCTTGACAACAAGGGTTCGTGTACTACGCTTAGAATGCGATTTGGCAGAGGGCAGTTGAAGGCCCCGCCAAGCTGCGGAGTTGCGGAGCTGGCGCGGAGCGCCGTGCCGGTCGGTTGGTTTTCTCGTGGAGGAAGTGAGATGAAACAACATGGCAACAAGTTTCGTGAAAATAAATTAGGCACTGCTATGGCCCTTGCTTTGGGCCTGGCGTTTGTTTCGGGTCCGTCGTTCGCTGCCGGTATGCCGGGTCTGGGCACCGTGACGGTAGGTACCGTCACCGCCAACTCGGCCGGTAAGACTGGCGGCGGCACGGGTAGTGCCATCACCGATCTGGCCAGCGGCAACACCCTCACCGTCACCGGTGCCAGCGTCGTGCAATGGGGCGGCAGGACTGACGGCACCATCGACACCAACCCCGCCGGCTTCAACCTCAGCACGGGGAGCGTGCTCAATGTCCGCAGCAATGGCTTCGGCCAAACAGAGCTGCTGAATGTCGACGCCTCGGGCAACCCTTCGGTCATCGCGGGCAAGCTGCTGTCCACCAGCCTGTTTTTTGGTAACACGCGCATCTTTATCGCCAATGCCAATGGCATCACCGTCACCCCCACCGGCACCATTGCCGCCCCTTATGTCGGTCTGATCGGCGCCAATCTGGCGGTCGGCAATAACATGGCTGGCGTGCCCACCGCCGCCCCCGGCAGCGCGCAGTTTGTGTTCGGCACCGGCGGCTTTGTCCCCGTGACCTACAGCAACGCCAACGGTAACGTCGCCGTAGAGGGCGCCATCGAAGGTAGTTTAACCTTCCTACCCGTGAATCCGACCAATGGACTGCTCGTCGCCGGCTCGGGCTCGGTCAACGTGGACTTCACCAACATCCAGGCGAACAACCAGTCTGCGTTTGTTTCCGGCGGCAATTCCCTTTCCGTGGACAATAACGGCAACGTTTCCTATTTCGGCACCAAAGCCGGCGATGGCAACGCCATTTCCGGGGTCATTGGTTATGTCGCGACCAATGTCGCCCTGAACAATGCCACCGCGGCGCTGGCACAGGTCGACGCCTACGGCAACCTGGCCTTCTCCGGCAACAGCGTGCTGCCCAATACTCTTGGGTCCCACTATCAGTGGAAGGGCGTGCTGAGCAACACGGGCAATTTGCAACTCATGAGCAATTCGATCGAGGGAGCGAAGGGCGGCGGGACCACCAATTACTGGTTTGACACCCCCAACTCGACCAACACCGGCTTTGTGCGGGGTCCTGTCGGGTCGATCGACAACTCCGGCACCATCACCTCCGGTGGCATGGGTTTGACCACCGTCAGCAACGGCTTCACCAACACCGGCACGATCAACCTGCAATCCGGCATCACCAACGCGCTGAGCATCACCTCCGGGACCGCCAATAACAATCCGGGTATTTTCCTGG
>JAKANU010000269.1 GCA_021812315.1 Pseudomonadota bacterium | reverse complement strand
GTGCGCAACTCGTAATGTGACAAAAATTCCAGAGGAATCCCCTCGCTGGCAAAAGTGAGCCGCAAACGTTCCAGGGATTCGGGATCGTGCCGCCCGTAGGACGCCAACGCAAACAGTGAGCGGGCCGTCTCCGGGTTGTACCGTGCCTCGATGATGGCGTCATTGATGGCCTGGGCCGCCCGCTGCCAATGGTTGACGGGTTCGGGTTTCGGTTTCTTCTCGGGCAGGCCATTGGTGAAGCCCGTCTGTGGCTCGGCATGGAACAGCGGGGCGTGTTCCCCGCGCGGAAGCAGCGCCCTCGAATCGATCAGCGCGATGGCCGTGGCCGCCGCTTCCAGCATCTGCACCTGCACGGCCGGGGCCAGCACCTCGAAGGGCCGCCAGAGGCTTTGCCCAGCGCGCAGCGGATGGCCGCAATGCTCCCAGACCTGGCGAACGCTGCCCGCGCCGCCGCCACAGTGCGACAGCGGGGTGTTCAATTCATCGAGCAGAGTGCGCAGCAGCCGGAACCACAGACCGGCATGGATGCGCCGGCGCGGCAGTTCCACAAAGCCAGTCGTCAGGGCCTGCCAGGTGCGCCGATCCATGCTGGAAATCGCCTCGTTGGCGGGACGCGAGGCCGCCTCGGCGTTGTCCCACTGGAGATACCGACCGGGCAGACCCCAATAGGGCTCCAGCCAGCAACCATGCTGCGGGCAACTCAGCATGAGCGGGAGTTGCCAGGCGAGCAGCCCGGCCTGATTGGCCGGATCGTTCAAGCACAGCGGGCAGGCCCGGCGTATCGGCTGGCTCGGCAGCCAGGCACGCCAGCGCGTGATGGACCGCACCTTGCGCTTAGGCAGCAGCACCGAGCATTGGAACGCATAGGTTTCCAGAGCCGCAGGCAGCGAATCGTCAAGGCTGTCCAACAGCCACGGCACCCAGCCGGCCAAGCTCATGCTGCGCAAGCGCTCCAGTTCAACCCCGCTGCGCTGGGCAAGCGCTATCAACAAGGATGAAGGCGGCGCAATGTCCAGGTCATCGAGCTGGTCATGGCCGAGATCGTGTGCCAGCAGCTCATGCACGTCCATGTGATAGCAGGCGGCGACTCGGTTGAGCCAGGAGGACAGGGCTTCGCCTTCCCTTGGCGCAGGATGCAGCGGCCAGCGCGGCGTAGGCTTCACATCAGTTCCCGCTCGAATTGCCGTCGCCGTTCGCTGGGGCCTGTGTAGTCGGCCATGCTGAGCGTGCGATGGTTGATCTCCTCTTCGCCGCTCTCTACGGCGGCAATGGCCGCCGCCATCAGCAGATGCGCCAGTTCGCCTATGGTGCCTTCGCTGCGGGTGAGCAGGTAGCGGGCCATGTCCAGCGTGGCAATCGACGAGGGTCGCCGCAGCGGGAGCGACGCCGCGAAGCTGGCCAGCAGCGAGCAGCAGTCCTCATTGGCCTCCCACGGCGGTAGCAGCATCGGCTCGAAGCGGTTTTCGAGCTGGTCGTCCGAACGGATGGCGAGATACGCTTCGCGCGTGCCGACGCCGACCAGCGGGATGCGCAGCTCGTTGCCAAGAAAGCGCAGCAGGTTGAGAAATTCCCGCCGGTTGACGCTGTTGCCGGCCAGCACGTTGTGCAGCTCGTCGATCACCAGCATGCGCACGCCAACCTTGCGCAGCAGGGCCAGCGCCAATTGCTCCATTTCCGGCAACCGGGGACGTGGGCGCAGTGGTGCGCCCATCGCCGCGAGCAGCGCGACGTAGAAGCGGATCACCGAGGGTTCGGACGGCATCTGCACCACCAGAACCGGTATGTGCTCTTGGTCGGCATCGGCGCTGGCCGGGTGCGAACGCCGGAACTTCTCGACGATCATCGACTTGCCGTTGTTGGTGGGGCCGATCAGCAGCAGGTTGGGCATGCGTTGCTTGTTCGGCCAGGCGAACAGGGTTTCCAGCCGGTTCAGCGCCTCGACCGCGCGCGGGTAGCCGATCCAGCGGTCGGCGCGGATACGCTGGATGCGCTCGTCCGCAGGCAGCCGGGCCAGCCCCTGCGCCGCCGGCAGCAGGTGCGACAGGTCAACGATGGGGTATTCGTCCACGGCTACCACTCCTCGATCTGGTCGAACGGTTTGGCCGGTGACAGGTTGGCCGCCTGCGAGTCCGCCATGCCCGTATCTGGCGGGGTGGGCTTGATAGGTGGAGCCGACGTCTTGAGGTGCTGGCGTCGACCCGCATCACGCCGTGCCTTGCGCGTGGCTTTCTGGGCGGTGGTCACGATCTCGCGCATCTGCCCGATCATGCGAAACAGCACCGACTCATCCACCTGCTCACGGCCGAGCTGCCGCAGTCTTGCCAGCGCCTGGCGCTGCTCCCAGAGGGTGACAGCCGGGTGCGACAAGGTGCGGTACGGGACTTCCAGGTAGTGCTGCCCCTCCGGCTCAAGCACCCAGATGCGGCTGATGTCGCGCGGATCGCGCCGGATCAGGAAGGCCGGCAGGCGGTCACGCCGGGCGATCCACAGCTTGAGGGCATCGGCGTAGTAATGGATGTGATCAATGACGAAACCGGTGCGGGTCAGCGTGCGCCGGATGACCGGCAGAAAATCGACCAGAAACGCGGTGGGCCGTGTGACCACGGGCGGCACGCCGCTTTGCGCCACAGCCTCGGCCCAGCGCGCGGCCGGCGGCTGGAGCAGGCCGCTGTGCACCGAGGCGTGATAGGTGCCCACGGCCAGCGTGAGCCAGCGCTCCAGCTCGCGCAGTGTCAGGGCGGCCATCTTGTCGGCGTCGTACTCGCCGCGCTGGCCGGGGTTGGAGAAGGTCGTACCCGGCAGATCGTCATGGATCATCTGCATGGCAGTGCCGATGATTCTTTCCACGATGCCGCCGTAGTGCGGCTGCCCGGGCGGCCGGTAGTCCAGACGAATGCCATGCTGCTCGCAGCCCCGGCGCAGCGCCTCGCTCTTGAACTCGGCCGCGTTGTCCAGGTAGAGCAGTCTGGGCTTGCCGCTCATCGGCCAGTCCATTTCCACATCCAGCCCTTCCAGCCAAGGACGCTTGTCGCAGGCGACATGCGCCAAACACAGGCCGACCGAGACGGCGGACGGCGCTTCGAGCGTGACCACCATGCCGAGCACACAGCGGGTGAAAACGTCAATGGCCAGCGTGAGGTAGGGGCGGCCAATCGGCTGCCGGTCGTGTGCATCCACCACGATCAGGTCGATGACCGTGTGGTCGATCTGCACCTGCTCCAGTGGCTCGGAGACGGCCGGCGGGGCGCCGCCCACGCCTTGCAGTTCGCGGGAGGCATCTTGACCCTCCCGGCGGCGCACCGTTTTGAGCGGATCAAGGCTGTCGACACGCAAAGCCACGGTGTTGCGCGTCGGCACCCGAAGCTTCTGTGCCTTGCAGGCTTGCTCGATTTCCCGGTGCAGGGCTGCGAGGCTGCGCTTCTGCTTGGTCAGGAAGCGCTTTTGCAGCAGCTCGCGGATGATGCGCTCGACCGGCTCCGGCAAGCGGCCCTTGCCTTTACCGCCGCTTGACTGCCCAGGTGCGAAGTCAGTCACCAGCCCCGCGCCTTGCCGGGCGCGGCGAATCAAGGCATAGACCTGCCGCCGGGACAGGCCCAGCGCTTGGGCTGCCGCGTCGGCCGCCGCATGCCCGACCGGCTCAGATTGCGCCAACGGCCCGATGATTTCGGCACGACTGCGCGCACGCTCCCATGCCTGATCTGGCAGGGTCGCCACGCCTTGCTCGGGAATCCTTGGGGTATCGGTCGCCATGCTCACCTCGCTTTGGTGCACACGAGTATTGAGCATAGACGAGTTTCGTGCAGAGGAGTCCTGATATTGAGCTGTCAGGAGCCGACTGCACAACGGCCTTCAAATCGCCTTTTTGGTGCAGTCGCCTTCTGAAAACGACATCTTGGTTGGTCGGCGGAGCGTACATAAAACGACCGTTTTCTTTGCTCACCTCACTGTGGCTGCCGGCGTGCCTTTCGCCACTCCCACGGCGCCACCGGATTCGGCTCACTCCAGAGCCCTTGACG
>JAKANU010000022.1 GCA_021812315.1 Pseudomonadota bacterium | reverse complement strand
GAGCCAATATGCCCAGAATTTCGGTGGAATCGTGATTCGGAATTCATTGAACTACTGTTTGGCCTTCAGCTCCCGCATTGGCGCGGGTTATTCAGATGTTCCTTAGGGGGTGATTTCGGGCAAGTCTGCTAGCGTTTCTCGCGTAGGGCGTCCAGCGCGTACTGGACCGATGAACTATCCACACGCACGGGAATAAAAGGGGACGCTACCCTTTGTTTTCGGCAACCTCAAACTCGCGCTGCAGCACTTCAATCTCTGACTTGAGCGCCTCGTATTCAAGGGTCTTGCGCTTCAAGAAGCGGGCCGTGAGCGCAGCTTTTTCGGTCATGCCCGCGGGGGTGAGCAGGTAGGCGTAGGCGAGTTTGCGCTGGTTGTTCTTGAAGTTCTGCATCTTCAGCAGGCCCTTGCTCAGCAGCGCTTGCAGGCAGAAGTTGGTCTTGCCCAGGCTCACGCCCAAAGCGGCGGCCAGGTCACGCTGGTTCATCTGGGGTTGGGCTTGCAGCAGGCGCAGCACTTTGAGGTGCGTTTCTTCGTGCAGGGTGTGGTTTTCGGGCATGGAGCGTACCAACAGATCGGCTCCCCTGGGCGGCGCCCTTTTTTTCTCTCGGGCAGGCTACCGCAGTGTCGAGTGACACTTTTTGTTCAAATTATGAACGGATCGTAGCACGTGGGAAAGGCGCTTGGCGATGATTTTTGCTACGTGGTTACCCGTAAGAATAGGGGACGCTACCCTTTTACAGCCAGGGATTGAGGATGGGAACACCGGTTGGGGCAAAGTCGTCCACGTTACGCGTGACCACGGTCATGCCATGCACCAGTGCGGTGGCGGCGATAAGTGCGTCTCGAACAGGTCTGGGGTCCGGCACATGGAGCCGGGCACTGCGCTGTACAACGGCGGTATCAACCGCCAGGATGCGACCCGCAAAAGCAGGCAGCACATGGTTGCCAAGCCAGGACCGCAAAATGCCGCCTTGTGACGGGTCGCGGCGCTCAGCCAGGAGTACCCCAATCTCTAATTCCTGAATGGTGATGACAGACAAAAACAAATCAGCGGCGTCGACGCGCTCGGCCCAAGACGCCACAAGGCCATCGGCTTTACCGGCGCGAACCTTGCGCAACTCGGAAACAACATTTGTGTCCAGCAAATACATCAACCAAAATCGGCCGGTTGGGCGAGGTCACCCGATCCAGGCAGATCAAGCTCGATGTCCTCAACGCCGGGCATTGCCAACAGGTCAGAGATTTTGCTGCCGCCGCCGGTCATTTTTTTATAGTCACCAAATGTCAGAAGGACATGCGCTGGCCGACCGCGATCAGTAATAAATACTGGCCCCTTTTGGGCCGCCTTCTTGGCGCTGCCGGCGTCCTGGTTGAACTGTCGACTTGAGAATGTGGTGATGGTCACGGTGGGCTCACACGAGATATGTAGATATGTTACTACAAATCTCGCCACCTTTTACTTCGCCACGGAATAAGAGGGGACGCTAGAGCCCACGGCGCAGTTGCAACAACTCGCCATGCTGTAGTGCGCGGTTCGCCAGGTTGTAGCGCCGCTGTGGCGTGCCGTCGAGCAGACGCGCCAACTGTGCCCGCGACAACACCCGGCCAGCCCATCCAGCTTGAATCAGGAGCTCTGTGAGTGTTTGCATTAATGCATGTTACTTTCATTTTATGAAAGTTTCTATCACTGTTTCCACGGCCGTTAAAGGGGACGCTACCCTTCGTTTTCCCGTCATCGCGAGCGAAGCGTGGCGATCCATGAACCCCGAACATCCTGGATTGCCGCGTCACTTCGGCTTCTCGCAATGACAGCCGGGCGGGCGGGTGGCTACTCGACGCTGACGTTGACGCTGTAGCCGTGCTTTTTGAGCAGCGCGTGCTTTTTGGCGTCGGCCAGGTCGGTGGCGGCCATTTCGCTGATCATTTCATCGAGCGTGATCTCGGGCACCCAACCGAGTTTCAGTTTGGCCTTGGTCGGGTCGCCAAGAAGGGTCTCGACCTCGGTCGGGCGGAAGTAGCGCGGGTCGATGCGGATTACCGGGACATCTGGGGGCATGGATTGCCGCGCATCGCTCGCAATGACGGCTTCTGGGGGATTCGTCCAATAGCCGACTTCATCCACCCCCTGGCCCTCCCAGCGGATTTGCATGCCCAGCGCGGCGGCGGTTTTCTCGATGAACTGGCGCACCGTGTACTGCACGCCGGTGGCGATCACGTAGTCTTCGGGTTGCTCCTGCTGCAGCATCAGCCACTGCATGCGCACGTAGTCTTTGGCGTGGCCCCAGTCGCGCAGGGCGTCGATGTTGCCCATGAACAGGCAGCTCTCCAGGCCCTGGCTGATGTTGGCCAGGCCGCGCGTGATCTTGCGCGTGACGAAGGTCTCGCCCCGGCGGGCGCTTTCGTGGTTGAACAGGATGCCGTTGCAGGCGTAGATGCCGTAGGCTTCGCGGTAGTTGACGGTGATCCAGTACGCGTAGAGCTTGGCCACGGCGTACGGGCTGCGCGGATAGAACGGGGTGCTCTCGCGTTGCGGTGTTGCCTGCACCAGGCCGTACAGCTCGGAGGTGCTGGCCTGGTAGAAGCGCGTCTTCTTCTCGAGCCCCAGGATGCGGATGGCTTCGAGGATGCGCAGGCTGCCCAGCGCGTCGACGTCGGCGGTGTATTCGGGGCTCTCGAAGCTGACCGCGACGTGGCTTTGCGCGCCGAGGTTGTAGATTTCGTCGGGCTGCGTCTCTTGCACGATGCGCACCAGGTTGCTGGTGTCAGTCAAGTCCCCGTAGTGCAGCTTGAAGTTGGCGTTTTCAATGTGCGGGTCCTGGTAGATGTGGTCCACGCGCTGGGTGTTGAAGGAGCTGGCGCGGCGCTTGATGCCGTGCACGATGTAGCCCTTTTCGAGGAGGAATTCGGCCAGGTACGAGCCGTCCTGGCCGGTGATGCCGGTGATGAGGGCGGCTTTTTGCTTGGTGGTCATGATGCTTGGGTGAGATTTGGAAAGACTGGTGGGCAACTACTCGGCCGGCACGAACAGATTGAACAGCATCTTGGTCAGCAGCAGGTAGGCGACGGCGCCCCCAGCCAGGAGCAAGGCCCAGCGGGTCATTTTCTTGATCACCTTCTTCGTGACGTGGCGCTGCTTTCTGAGTGGCGTGGCCTTGAGGCCGGCAGCCTGGCAGGTCCGGCAAATGTATTCGCCAAACCGGTTCTTGTGACAATTTTTGCGCTCGACTGTGTTGCCACAGGTGGCACAGCGTCTCGTAGTCATGCTGAGTTCATCCGCGATGGCTGCATGATAGCGTCAGAGTTCGCGCGCGCAGGTAATCCTGGTACGCCAGCGTCAGGCCGTCTGCCAGCGTGACCTGGGCTTGCCAACCCAGGGCGTTGAGGCGGCCGCTGTCCATCAGCTTGCGCGGTGTGCCGTCGGGCTGGCTCGGGTCAAAGGCGATATCGCCGCGATAGCCGACCGCCTGGCTGACGGCGTGCGCGAGTTGGGCGATGGTGATGTCGTGCCCGCTGCCGACGTTGATCAGGCTTTGCATGGGCCTGGTCTGCGCGTCGTAGACGGGCTTGGGCAGGTTCATGACGTGCACGCTGGCGCGGGCCATGTCGTCGACATAGAGGAATTCACGCCGCGGCGTGCCGGTGCCCCAGATGACAACGCTGGGGGCCTGCGCCACCTTGGCTTCGTGAAAGCGGCGGATCAGCGCCGGAATCACGTGACTGTTTTGCGGGTGGTAGTTGTCGCCGGGACCGTACAGGTTGGTGGGCATCACGCTGCGGTAATCAACGCCATGGCTGGCGCCGTACTGGCGGTTGTAGCTCTCGCAGAGTTTGATGCCGGCGATCTTGGCGACGGCGTAGGGTTCGTTGGTGGGCTCCAGGGGGCCGGTGAGCAGTGCGTCCTCGCGCATGGGCTGCGACGCCAACTTGGGGTAGATGCAGCTCGAACCGAGAAACAGCAGTTTCTTCACCCCGGCGCGCCAGGCCTGATGGATGACGTTGGCCTGCACCATCAGGTTCTCGTAGATGAATTCGGCGGGATAGGTATTGTTGGCATGGATGCCGCCGACCTTGGCGGCGGCGAGATAGACCTGGTCGGGCTGTTCGGTTTCGAAGAACTTCTGGACCGCGGCCTGATCAGTGAGGTCAAGTTCAGCGCGGCTGCGGGTGACGATGCGCGTGGCGGGGTGCCCCAGGGCGAGCAATTGACGCACGATGGCCGAGCCGACCATGCCACGGTGTCCGGCGACAAAAATTTTGGGTTCGCTCATGGCTGGGCCTCGTGTGGATCGAGTCGGCGCAGGTTGGCGGGTTCGACCAGCAACTTGCTTGGCCGGCTCAGGATTTCGATCAGTACCATGGCGCGATTCTCGCCGCTGGGCATCTGGTAGATGGCCTGAAGCCCGGCAAACGGCCCTTGGCGAATCTGCACGTGATCACCCGGGTGGAACAGGCGCCGGGGCTGCTCGCTCAAACGGCGGTCCTGCTCGCGCAGGGCCTCGATCAGCGCGGCGTCGACGCGCGCCGGCTCACCACCAAAGCTCACCAGACGACTCACCCCCAGCGTGGAGCGGATCGGCGACCAACTCTTGCCGCTGAGACTGGTTTCCAAACAGATGAACAGGTAGCGCGAAAACAGCGGCTCGTGCACCAGCGTGAGCGCGCCTTGGCGCACACGCTCGGCGGCCAGCAGTGGCAGGTAACAGGCATAGCCCTGGTGCGTGAGGTTCTCCAGCGCGCGCTGTTCCTGGCGCGGCCGGGTGTGCACAAGGTACCACTGCACGATGTGCTCCGCCCTCACTGCGCCTGTTCGTGAAAGCCCTGCACACAGGCGTGCAGCACGCGGCGCATGGCGCCGAGGTCTTCCTGCGCGGCCGCGAGCTCGAGGTGCTGCAGGCGCTCCTGCAATTCGCTCCAGGGCAGAAATTCTTCGTGCGCCTTCATGATGCGCGGGTGCGAGGTCGGCGTGGGGTTGTCGCCGATCAGCAGTTCTTCGTAGAGCTTCTCGCCGGGGCGCAAGCCGATGAAAGCAAATTCAATGTCGCCCTCGGGGTGCTGGGCGTCGCGCACCTGCAAGCCGGAGAGCTCGACCACGCGGCGGGCCAGGTCGATGATGCGTACCGGCGCGCCCATCTCCAGTACGAAGACTTCACCACCTTCGGCCATGGCGGCGGCTTGCAGCACGAGTTGCGCGGCCTCGGGAATGGTCATGAAGTAGCGGGTGACCTCCGGGTGCGTGACGGTCAGCGGACCGCCACGCGCAAGCTGCTCGCGAAACATCGGCACCACCGAGCCACTGGAGCCCAGCACATTGCCAAAGCGCACCATGCTGAAACAGGTGGCGCCCGGGCCCGGCACAGCGAGCGATTGCAGCACCAGTTCGGCCAGGCGCTTGCTCGCGCCCATCAGGTTGGTCGGGCGCACCGCCTTGTCGGTGGAGACCAGCACGAAGCTGGCCACCCCCGCGGCCTGCGCGGCCTGCGCCATGTTCAGGGTGCCAAAGACGTTGTTGAAGATGCCTTCGGAGGGGTTGCACTCGACCATCGGCACGTGCTTGTAGGCGGCCGCGTGGTACACGGCGTGCGGGCGGTAGGCGCTGCAGATCCAGTCCAGGCGGCGCCGGTTGGCGACGCTGGCGAGCAGCGGCACGAGTTCGACGGCGGATGCCTGTGCCTGAGCCCAGGCCTGCAGCTCGCGGTGCAGCGCGTACAGGCCAAACTCGTTGTGATCGAGCAGCAGCAACTGGCGCGGCTGCTCGCGCAGGATCTGGCGGCACAGCTCGCTGCCGATGCTGCCACCGGCACCGCTGACCAGAATGCTCTGGCCGCGCAGCCCGCGCGCGAGCAGGTCGGGACGCGGGGCGACGGCCTCGCGGGCGAGCAGGTCTTCGACGTCGAGTTCGCGGAAATCGCTCACCGTGACGCGTCCACTGGTCAGGTCAGCCAGGCCCGGCAGCGTGCGCGTGTGCACCGGCAACGCGCGCAGGCTCTCGATGATGTGGTTGCGCCGCTCGCGGCTGGCGCTGGGCATGGCCAGCAGGATGTCGGTGATTTTCAGGCGGCGCACGAGCGTGGGGACCTCGGCGGGCGCAAACACGGTCACGCCGTTGATGCTCTGGCCGACCTTGGACGGATCTTCGTCGATGAAGCCGAGCAGTTTGAGCCCGCCCGTAATCGCCATGGCCGAGGCAGTCTGGACGCCGGCGGCACCGGCGCCAAAGATCAGCATGCGACCCGGCGTGGGCCCGGGCGCCAGACCCAGACCGGCCAGCCAGTAGCGCGCGCCGGCGCGGCTGGCGCCGACAAACAGATAGAAGATGATCGGCTGGAGCACGCCCATGCTGCGCGGCACCAGGTGCCAGAACTGGCTGTGCAGCACGCCCACCAGCAGCACCGAGTACAGGGCCACAGCCTTGGCGGTGGTGAGCATGGTGTCCAGGCCGGTGAAGCGAAAGATTTCGCGGTACAGACCGAAGACAAAGAAGATCGGCAGTGCCAGGCCCGGTGTGAGCAGATACAGCCACCACTCGGGGCCGCTGGGCCAGTGCAGGGTCTCGAAGCGGATGCAGTAGGCGATCCAGGTGGCCAGCAGCGCGAGCAGCAGGTCAACACCCATCACCACGCTGCGCTTGAGCGGGCGCGGCCAGCTCAGTATCGGCTCAAAGCGGGTCATCACGATGGCTGATCGCTCCAGTGCGTCATTTGGACCTTTAGCCGAATTGAGTTAACCTCGCACCCCCCGCTGCGCAAATGCGCCTGCAAGGCCGGCAGCATTTGCCGGATTTTGGCGGCCACGGAGTTGTTGTCAACAATCAGGCACCACTGCCCGCCCTCGATCGGGCCGGCCTGCACCGCGCCACGCAGGGCCGCGGGCAGCAGGGGCTCGATGGCGCGCAGGCGGCGCGTGGACTCGCGTGCGAGTTCGCCCAGCCGGGCCAGGGTCGGTGACTGCTCACTGGCCTGCAGCAGCGTGACGGACTGGTGGCGACGGTTCATGGACGGTTGGGACGAGAGGATGTTCGAATGCAACTGATTATCACGGATGCGTGGCTGGCAAAGAGCCGCGCAATACATCTCAGTGGCACCAAGCTGGTATTGGCCTCGCTGCTGGCTTCGCTGGTTCTGACGGTGATGGCCGCGGGCCTGTACCACTGGGTGTTTCTCAAGGGCGCGCGCGAAGGCTGGCCGGTGGTGGGCACGCTGGTGCGGGTGATCATCAAGGACGAGTTCGCGCAGCGCGACCGCTACATGCGCGAAAACCTCGACCTGCTGGCGCGCAAGCTCGGCGAGATGCAGGCGAAGATGACACAGCTGGAGTCACTGGGCGAGCGCGTCTCGGGCCTGGCCGGACTGAATCCGGCCGAGATCCGCAGCGCACCGGCCCAGGGCGGTGCCCTGGTGGGCGGACAGGACATGTCGGTGCAGGAAATCGAGGCGGTGCTGGGCAAACTGGCGCGTGAAGCGGATCAGCGCAGCGCGCAGATGACGGCGCTGGAGTCGCGCCTGTTCGACCAGAAGATCCGCGCCATGATGGTGCCCACACAGCGCCCGGTGGCCGAGGGCGAGCTCGGCTCGCCGTTTGGCTGGCGCATTGATCCGTTTACCGGGCAGTCGGCATTGCACTCGGGCATGGATTTTCAGGCCGAGCGCGGCACACCGATCCTGGCCGCCGCCGGTGGCGTGGTGGTGACGCAGGAATATCACCCGTCTTATGGCAACATGATCGAGATTGACCACGGCAACGACCTGATCACGCGCTATGGCCATGCGTCGAAGGTGCTGGTCAAGAAGGGCGATCTGGTCAAGCGCGGTCAGATCATTGGCGAGGTTGGCAGCACCGGGCGCTCGACCGGTACGCATCTGCATTTCGAGGTGCTGGTGCACGGCATTGCGCAGGACCCGCAGAAGTTCCTCGCTGCTGGCAGCAAGTTGCCCGCGCAGCAGCTCGCCACGCTGGAAACCGGCCCGCGCCAAGCCCGGGCGCGGCAAAGGTAAAATTAATGGTTCTGGTCCTCTGGCGCGACGTTTTCCACCTTTGCGGTTGCATTGGGCAAGAGTGACCCCATTTCATCCAGATTAGAAAAAGGATGGCGCTGCCCGGTTGCCCGTTGTGGGCTGGCCGGCCCGTCTTGCATTCATGGCCACCAACATCCTCACCAGAATCTTCGGCAGTCGCAATGACCGCCTGCTCAAGCAGTACCGCAGCGTTGCGGTGCGCATCAATGCCCTGGAAACGGCCCTGGAAAAGCTTCCCGACGAGGCGCTGCGCGCCAAGACGCAGGAGTTCAAGGAGCGCCTGAGCAAGGGCGAATCGCTCGACGAGCTTCTGCCCGAGGCGTTTGCCGTGGTGCGCGAGGGCTCCAAGCGGGTGATGAAGATGCGCCATTTTGACGTGCAGTTGCTCGGCGGGATGTCGCTGCATCAGGGCAAGATTTCGGAAATGGGCACAGGCGAGGGCAAGACGCTAACGGCGACCATGCCGGTGTACCTGAACGCGCTCACCGGCAAGGGTGTACATGTGGTGACCGTGAACGACTACCTGGCGGGCCGGGACGCGCAGTGGATGGGCCGGCTGTACAACTTTCTGGGTCTGACGGTGGGCGTGAACCTGCCCAACATGGGGCGCGAGGAGAAGCAGGCGGCCTACCGCGCCGACATCACCTACGGTACGAATAACGAGTTCGGCTTTGATTACCTGCGTGACAACATGGTCTACGAGGTGACGGATCGGGTGCAGCGCGGGCTGAACTACGCCATCGTCGACGAGGTGGACTCGATCCTGATCGATGAGGCGCGCACCCCGTTGATCATCAGCGGCCAGGCCGAAGATCACACCGATCTGTACATTGCCATCAACCGCGTCGTGCCGGCGCTGACCAAGCAGGAAGGCGAGGAAGACCCGCGCACCGGCGAGGGCATCACCAAGCCCGGCGACTTCACGCTCGACGAGAAGAGCCATCAGGTGTTTCTGACCGAGCAGGGACACGAAAACGCCGAGCGCATCCTCGTCGAGCACAAGCTGATCCCGGCCGGTGCCTCGCTCTACGACCCGGCCAACATCACGCTGATGCATCACCTGTATGCGGCGCTGCGGGCCAACCACTTGTACCACCGCGACCAGCACTACGTGGTGCAAAACGGCGAGATCGTGATCGTTGACGAGTTCACCGGGCGCCTGATGACCGGACGGCGCTGGAGCGACGGCCTGCACCAGGCCGTGGAGGCCAAGGAGGGCGTGGCGATCCAGTCGGAAAACCAGACGATGGCGTCGATCACGTTCCAGAACTATTTCCGTCTGTATGCCAAGCTCGCCGGCATGACCGGCACGGCCGATACCGAGGCATACGAGTTTCAGGAGATCTACGGGCTGGAAACCGTGGTGATCCCGTACAACCGCACCAGCAAGCGCGAGGACCAGCTTGACCGCGTCTACAAGACCACGCGCGAGAAATACGAGGCAGCGATCAAGGACATCCGCGAGTGCCATGAACGCGGCCAGCCGGTGCTGGTGGGCACCACCTCGATCGAGAACTCCGAAGTACTGGCCAAGCTGCTGGAGAAGGAAAAACTCAAGCACGAGGTGCTCAACGCCAAGCAGCATGCGCGCGAAGCCGAGATCGTGGCGCAAGCCGGGCGCCCGGGGGCGATCACGATTGCCACCAACATGGCCGGTCGTGGTACCGACATCGTGCTCGGCGGCAACGTCAGCAAGATCGAAGAGGCGGTGGAGGCCGACGAGACGCTCGATGCCGCGCAAAAGCAGGCCCGGCTGGCCGAGATCCGCACGCAATGGCAGAAGGATCACGAGCAGGTCAAGGCGGCCGGCGGGCTGCGCATTATCGCCACCGAACGCCATGAGTCGCGACGCATCGACAATCAGTTGCGGGGCCGTTCGGGCCGCCAGGGTGATCCGGGCTCGTCGCGCTTTTACCTGAGCCTGGACGACGCACTGATGCGCATCTTCGCCGGCGACCGCGTCAAAGCCATCATGGAGCGGCTGAAGATGCCCGACGGCGAAGCCATCGAGGCCGGCATCGTCACACGCTCGATCGAGAGCGCGCAGCGCAAGGTCGAGGCGCGCAACTTCGATATCCGCAAGCAACTGCTCGAATACGACGATGTTTCCAACGACCAGCGCAAGGTGATTTACCAGCAGCGCAACGAGATTCTGGACGCTGCCGACCTGTCGGCGCAGATCGCTTCGCTGCGCGAGGGCTGCTTCAACGATCTGGTGCGCCAGTACGTGCCGCCCGAGTCGGTCGAGGAGCAGTGGGACCTGCCGGCCCTGGAACGCATCCTGCTCGATGAATGGCAGTTGACGGTGCCTTTGCAGGAGCAGGTCAAGGCAGCCAGCGCCATCACCGATGAAGACCTGCTGGCGCGCGTTCGCGATGAAGCGAACCAGGCGTTTGCAGCCAAGGTCGAGCAGGTGGGCGGGGAAAACTTCACGCAGTTCGAACGCATGGTGCTGCTGCAAAGCATCGACACGCACTGGCGCGAGCACCTGAGTTCGCTCGATTACCTGCGTCAGGGCATTCACCTGCGCGGCTATGCACAAAAGCAGCCCAAGCAGGAGTACAAGCGCGAGGCCTTCGAGCTGTTCGGGCAACTGCTCGATGCGGTGAAGAATGACGTGACCAAGGTACTGATGAACGTCAAGATCCAGTCGAACGAACAACTCGAGCAGGCCGCCGACGCCATGGAAAACCGCGGCGAGAGCATCGCCAACGTGACCTACAGCGCACCGACCGAGACCGGTGAGGTGCAGACCACGGTCGACGAGGAGACGGTGCGCCGGGCGATCGCCGCCGCGGGTGTGCCACGCGTGGGTCGCAACGAGCCCTGCCCCTGCGGCAGCGGCAAGAAGTACAAGCACTGCCACGGGAAGCTGGTCTGACATGGCGGTGAACCTGATCCCACCTGACCCGGCCGGCTTGTTGCCGGTGCGCGGGGTGCGCCTCGGGGTGTGCGAAGCGGGCATTCGCAAGGCCGCGCGCAAGGACCTGTTGGTGATGCTGCTCGATCCCGACGCCAGCGTGGCCGGTGTCTTCACCCAGAATCGCTTTTGTGCCGCGCCGGTGCAGATCTGCCGCGAACATCTGAGCCTGGGCGCGCCGGTGCGCGCGCTTCTGGTCAACACCGGCAACGCCAATGCCGGCACTGGCGAGGAGGGTCGCGAGCGCGCGCTGGATACCTGCGCCGCGCTGGCGCGCCGACTCGATACCCCGGCCACGGCGGTGCTGCCATTTTCCACCGGTGTCATCATGGAGCCGTTGCCGCACGAACGCATCAAGGCGGGCCTGGATGCGGCGCTGGCCGATGCCCGCGAGGACAACTGGCACAACGCGGCGCAGGCGATCATGACCACCGACACGCTGCCCAAGGCGTTCAGCCGGCAACTGATGATTGGCGGCGCAACGGTGACGATGACCGGCATCGCCAAGGGTGCCGGCATGATCCGGCCGAACATGGCGACGATGCTGGGCTTTGTCGCCACCGACGCCTGCATCGACCCGGCGCTGCTGCAGCCGCTGGCTGGCGAGCTCGCCGAGGCGTCGTTCAACCGCATCACGGTCGATGGCGACACCTCGACCAACGACTCGTTCATGCTGGTCGCCAGCCACCGCGCCGGGCAGCGCAGAATCGAGTCACTGCACAGCGACGAGGGACGCGCACTGGTCCAGGGGCTGACACAGCTGGCGCAGCAACTGGCGCAGGCCATCGTGCGCGATGGCGAGGGCGCGACCAAATTCATCACCCTGCGTGTCGAGGGTGGCAGGACGCCTGCCGAGTGCCGCCAGGTGGCTTATGCCATCGCCCACTCGCCGCTGGTGAAGACGGCGTTTTTTGCCAGCGACCCGAACCTGGGGCGGATTCTGGCGGCAATTGGCTACGCGGGCATTGGCGATCTGGATCAGCAGGCGATCGAGCTCTACCTGGATGATGTGCACGTGGTGCGCGCGGGCGGACGGCATCCCGAGTACCGCGAGGAAGACGGCCAGCGCGTGATGCGCCAAAGCGAGATCACGGTGCGCGTGGCGCTCGGACGTGGCGACGCGGCCGAGACCGTCTGGACCTGCGACCTGAGCCACGAGTACGTCTCGATCAACGCCGATTACCGGTCATGACTGCGCAGCTCGAGCACTTGCTGGCGCGCGCCGAGCATCTCATCGACCGCCTGGAGGCGGTGCTGCCACAACCGCTCGCGGCACCGGACTGGAGCGCCGCGCTGGCGTACCGCTACCGCAAGCGCAGCGCCGGGCATGGCGTGCTCGAGCCGGTGCGTCACGTCGGGACGATGCGCCTGTCTGACCTGCATGAAATCGAGTCGCAAAAGGAACGGATCCGGCGCAACACGGAGCAGTTCGTGCACGGCAAGCCCGCCAACAATGTGCTGCTCACGGGCGCGCGCGGCACGGGCAAGTCTTCACTGATCAAGGCCTGCCTGAACGAGTACGCGACGCGGGGTCTGCGCCTGATCGAAGTCGACAAGGCGGATCTGACCGATTTGCCCGATATCGTCGATGTGGTCTGCGAGCGCGCCGAGAAATTCATCGTCTATTGCGACGACCTGAGCTTTGAAAATGGCGAGCCCGGCTACAAGGCGCTCAAATCGATCCTCGACGGTTCGGTGGCGGTGGCGACGCCCAACGTGCTGATTTACGCGACCAGCAACCGGCGGCACCTGCTGCCCGAATACATGCGGGAAAATCTGAGCTACACGCCGACCGAAGACGGTGAAGTGCACCCGGGCGAGGTGGTCGAGGAGAAGATTTCGCTCTCCGAGCGCTTCGGCCTGTGGCTGAGTTTTTACCCGTTT
Organism: Pseudomonadota bacterium; assembly: GCA_021812315.1. Taxonomy (GTDB): domain Bacteria; phylum Pseudomonadota; class Gammaproteobacteria; order Burkholderiales; family Burkholderiaceae_C; genus Rhodoferax. The sequence goes on along the minus strand of JAKANU010000022.1, from coordinate 5,623 downwards.
GCGCAGGACGAATATCTGGCCATCGTCGGGCACTGGCTGGCTTCATTTGGGGTCACGGGTGCGGCGATCGAGGCGGCGCGCGCGCAGGCGCTGGTGTGGGCACTGGAGCGCGGCTCGCGCAGCGGCCGGGTGGCCTACCAGTTTGCGCGTGACTACGCGGGTCAGCATTGAGCGCTTCGGGCGGCACCGGGCCCCGGGTGATTGATGCGTCCGTGGCGCGCAGCGGCGAGCGCCGCGTTGTCGATGTTGCTGTGGGCGTGCTGATCCGCCCCGGCGGCGAGTTCTTGCTGTGCTCGCGCCCGCCGGGCAAGGTCTACGCCGGCTACTGGGAGTTTCCCGGCGGCAAGCTCGAAGCCGGGGAAACTCCTGAGCAGGCGCTCGAACGTGAACTGCACGAGGAACTCGGAATCAGCATCGACGCGGCGCAAGCCTGGCGGGTTGAGCTGGTGGACTACCCGCACGCCCTGGTGCGCCTGCATTTCATGAAGGTATCGAGCTGGCGCGGCGAGATGAGCATGCGCGAGGGTCAGTCATTCGCCTGGCAGCGCTCTCCGGTGCAAGTGGCTCCGGTGCTGGCGGGCACCCTGCCCGCGCTGACCTGGCTCGGCGAAGAGTGCCGTCAATGCGAGACCGCAGGCGGTGGCATTCCCGGCTGATCGAGGAGATCCACATCGGTCGGCTCGTCCTGGCTCGGCAGACGAAAGTGTTCGCTGGCCCAGGCGCCAAGGTCAAGGTTCTTGCAGCGCTCGGAGCAAAAGGGTCGATAGGGGTTGCCTGATGCGTAAAGGCTCGTGCCACCGCAGCCCGGACAGCGCACGCGCCTGAGCGGTGCGGCGGCGGGCGACTGGGTGCCTTTCATGAGCACAGCGTCAGGTCAAAAGTGGCGTCTTCGACACTGGCATGCAGGCGGTCATCGTCGCCCTGGCGCATCAGCCGGATCGAGACCATCAGGCGATTGCCGCTGATTTCTGGGATCAGCTCAAGGCCCGGATCGAGTGCCAGGCGCAGCAACTGGAAGCTGCGCCCCTGGGGCAGATTTTGCTGGTATTGCCCGGCATTGGCGATGACCTTTTGCGCCGAACCGGAATCGCGCAGCAGGCGCAGCAGCAGATGGATCGACTCGATCAGCGGCGCGAGCGTGCCCACCCAGCGCTGCAGATCAGCGCGGCGTTGGGTATCGGACTTGTGCTGCCAGGCGAAATAGGCCGGCAGATCGAATTCGCAGGTGCCCCCGGGAATACCGACGCGGCTGCGGATGCTCATCAGCCAGTCGTTTTCGGTCAGCGACTGACCGGCTTTGCCCGCCATCGCATTCAAACCCTCAAAGCACCGCTCCAGACTGCGGAGGACCTGGTCGAGCACGTTCTGCGCAATGGCCGGATTGTTGCGGTAGGCGTCGAGCTGGTGCTTTTGCTTGTCCAGATCCTTGAGCACATCGGACTTGAGGTCGGCACGGGCACCGACATCCATGACTTCAAAAATTGTCGCCAGCGCAAAATGGTGATCGAGCGGCTGCGTTCGCGCGATCAGTTCCGCCAGGCGCAGAAACAGGTGCTCAAGCCGCAAATAGGTACGAATGCGTTCGTTAAATGGGTATTCGTAAAGAATCACGCTGCTATTTTCCCTCAAGCTCGACAGGACGCCGCCCTGATGATAGTCCCAAGTGTCGGCAGAGTTGTCCAAGCTCGGAGGCCAATTCGTCCAGACTGAGGTCGACGTTGAAAATCACCGCATCGGCAGCCGCCAGGCGGCGCTCGCGCGTGGCCTGCGAGGCCATCATGTCTTCGACCGCCTGACGCGTCAGGCGGTCGCGCGCCATCACCCGGCTCACCTGGACTTCGGGCGTGCAGTCAATCACCAGAATGCGATCGACGCGTTGACGCCAGTGCGCCGACTCGACCAGCAGCGGCACGTCAAAGACGATGCCTGGGTAACCACGGCGCATGGCGGCTTCGGCCTGGCGTTGCGTCTGCTCGCCAACCATGGGGTGGATGATGGCTTCGAGGCGCGCGCGCGCGGATGCGTCGGTGTGGATCAGGGCGCGCATCTTTGCGCGATCGAGGGCACCCTCGGCGGTGACGAAATCCTGACCAAAGACGGCCGCCACGGCGGCCATCGCGGCACCTGCGGGCGCGGTCAGGGCGCGGGCGATGGCGTCGGCATCCACCAGCGCCAGGCCATGCTGCACAAGCAGCCGCGCCGCACTGCTCTTGCCGGCACCAACGCCGCCAGTCAACCCCAGGCGCAGCACTGCTCGCACGCCCTAGAGTCCGGCGAAGCGAAGGATGGCGGCCGGGCCAAAGATCATCGCGGTCAGGCCGGCCCCGGCCAGAAACGGGCCGAAGGGAACGTAGCGGCCTTCACGCAGCGCGCTGGAGAACTTCATGCCAATGCCTACCAGGGCACCGATCACCGAGGCCATCAGAATGATCGGCACCAGGGCCTGCCAGCCAAACCAGGCGCCGAGTGCCGCGAACAGTTTGAAGTCACCAAAACCCATGCCCTCCTTGCCAGTCACCAGCTTGAAGGCCCAATAGACCAGCCACAGCGAGCCGTAGCCGGCCACAGCGCCCCACAGCGCCGCGTTCAGCGTGGTGCCACTGTAGTGCAGGGCCGCAGCGATCAGGCCGGCCCAGAGCAGCGGCAGGGTCAGATCATCGGGCAGCAAGGTGGTGTCCCAGTCGATCAGCGCCAGCGCCACCAGAGCCGCGGCAAAGCCGCTCCAGAGCAGGCCGATGGGGCCCGCGCCGGCTCTCCAGCCGCAATAGAAGAACAGCGCGCCCGTGACCAGCTCCACCAGAGGGTAACGCAGACTGATCGGCGCGCGGCACGCGCCACATTTGCCACCGAGCACAGCGTAGCTCAGCAGGGGTATGTTCTGGTACCAGGGGATCGCATGCCTGCATTTGGGGCAGGCCGAGCGCGGCACCATCAGGTTGAAACGCTCCCCCGGTTCGGCGACGGCACCAGAGAATTCCTTGCATTCCGCGCGCCACTGCGCCTCAAGCATGATCGGCAGTCGATAGATCACGACGTTGAGAAAACTTCCGATCATCAGGCCGAGCACGCCCAACAGGCTCGCGTCGAGCCACGGCGCGAGGATCATCAGACGACCTGACCGAGCTTGAAGATGGGCAGGTACATGGCGACAACAATGCCGCCAATCACCGTTCCGAGAATCACGATGATGATCGGCTCCATCAAGCTCGAGATTCCGGCCACCATGTCATCCACCTCGGCCTCGAAGAAGTCCGCGGCCTTGCCCAGCATGTGATCGAGCGAGCCCGATTCCTCACCGATGGCACACATCTGCAACACCATGGACGGAAACAGGTTGGCGTTGGTCATCGCCACGGTCAGGGCGGTGCCGGTCGAGACCTCCTGCTGGATCTTCTTGGTCGCCATCTCGTAGACCGAATTGCCCGAAGCGCCACCCACGGAGTCCAGCGCTTCGACCAGCGGCACGCCGGCGGCGAACATGGTCGAGAGCGTACGCGTCCAGCGTGCGACGCATGACTTGTCAACCAGGACGCCAAAAATGGGCATCTTCAGCAGCACACGATCCATCAGCTGCTGCATTTTTTCATTGCGTTTCCAGGCCTGCATGAAAAAGTAGAAACCGCCACCGAGCCCGCCAAAGATCAACCACCAGTACTTGACGAAATACTCGCTGATGGCAATCACGACCAGGGTCGGTGCCGGCAAGTCGGCACCAAAATTGGTGAAGACTTCCTTGAAGGCCGGGACCACAAAGATCATGATCACCGCGGTGACGATAAAGGCCACCACCAGCACCGAAATCGGATACATCAGGGCGGACTTGATCTTCGACTTGATGGCCTCGGTCTTCTCCATGTACACCGCCAGACGATCGAGCAGCGCATCGAGGATACCGGCGGCCTCACCGGCCTCGACCAGGTTGCAGTAGAGGCTGTCGAAATACAGCGGAAACTTGCGAAAGGCCACGCTCAGCGAGGTGCCGGTCTCAACATCGGTGCGGATATCGTTAAGCAGCTTGGTGACGCTGGGGTTGGGGTTGCCGCGTCCGACGATGTCAAAGGCCTGCAGCAACGGAACGCCAGCCTTCATCATGGTGGCGAGCTGGCGCGTGAAGATGGCCAGGTCCTTGGGTTTGATGGCCCGCCCGGCGCTCATGCGCCGCTTTTTCAGCTTGGTCGGCATGATGCCCTGGCGGCGCAGGGCCGCGTGCACCAGATTCTCGCCGGCGGCGCGGGTTTCGCCGCGCACCTGCTTGCCGTTGCGGTCCCGACCCTCCCACTCGTATACGAATTCTTTGGTGTCTTTTGCTCTTGACGTTGCCATGGGGCCCCCAGGATTTCCTGATTATTCGTTGGTGACGGCCAACACTTCTTCAAGCGAGGTCAGGCCCAGCCGGGCCTTGTACAGGCCGGATTGGCGAAGCGTGCGCACGCCCTCGCGCTCAGCTTGCGCGGCAATCTCCAGTGCATTGCCATCGCGCAAAATGATGCGCTGCATTTCCTCGCTGATGGGCATCACCTGGTAAATGCCCACCCGGCCCTTGTAGCCGTTGTTACACATGGAACACCCGACCGGCCGGTAGCAGACCCAGGACTCGGCGAGATCCTGATCGGTGTAGCCCGCGTCCTTCAAAGCGCTTTTCGGAATGTCGATCACCGTCTTGCAGTTCTGGCACAGGCGACGGGCCAGCCGCTGCGCGGTGATCAGGATGACGCTCGACGCGATATTGAACGGCGCAATGCCCATGTTGCGCATGCGAGCCAGCGTCGCCGGTGCGTCGTTGGTGTGCAAGGTGGAAAGCAGCAAATGGCCGGTCTGAGCGGCCTTGATCGAGATATCGGCAGTTTCCAGGTCACGAATTTCGCCGATCATGATGATGTCGGGATCCTGACGCAGGAACGACTTGAGTGCCGCCGAAAACGTCAACCCGGCCTTGTCGTTGATGTTGACCTGGTTCACGCCCGGCAGGTTGATTTCGCACGGATCCTCGGCGGTGGCGATGTTCACGCCGGGTTTGTTGAGAATGTTCAGGCAGGTGTAGAGCGATACGGTCTTGCCCGAGCCGGTCGGACCCGTCACCAGAATCATGCCGTACGGTCGGGCGATGGCCTGCAGCAAGCGGGCCTTTTCTTCGGGTTCGTAGCCCAGCGCATCGATGCCGAGCTTGGCGCTGCTCGGGTCGAGGATCCGGATGACGATCTTTTCGCCAAACAGTGTGGGCAAGGTGCTGACGCGAAAGTCGATCACCCGCTCGGGACCGATCTTGAGCTTCATCTTTCCGTCCTGCGGCACCCGCTTCTCGGAGATATCCATGCGGGAAATGACCTTGATGCGCGAGGCCAGCTTGTCCTTGATGGCGACGGGCGGCGCGGCAATTTCACGCAACTCGCCGTCGACGCGAAAGCGCACACGGTAGTTGTGTTCGTAGGGTTCGAAGTGCAGGTCGGAGGCGCGCATCGCCACGGCGTCGAGCAGCATCTTGTGCAGGAACTTGACCACCGGCGCGTCTTCGATTTCCGAGACCGCCACCTCGGCGGTATCGGACAGGGCTGCCGAGGTCGATTCGTCGAATTCGAACTCGCCGCCAATGATGTTGTCAATGGTCTCGGCGGCGGTCACCGAG
>JAKANU010000268.1 GCA_021812315.1 Pseudomonadota bacterium | reverse complement strand
GAAGTTCGCTTCTACGATCTCCCCATTGACCTTGACGGAGCGCGCTCGGTGCTTCGCGCAGTTGTCCGTGTCGCCGCAGACGGGCGCCGCTATTACGATCATTTTGAACTCAAAGAAAAAGCCCCATCAGGGCAACCCGGAAAGCAGATAAATCCTGACTCGCTCCGGCCGTTTGATGGGGCTGCACCGAATGAATCCGATGCGGGCAATAGTGTACTGCCAAAATCGATCGAAGCCGAAACGCGCAAGCGTCAGGCCGCCTACCGCGATGCTGCCAACACGCGGCGCGCCAAGGAGCTGGCCGCGCTGAGCCCGAGCGATGCAGCGGCAACGCAAGAAGAACACAGCATCCTGGTGCGCCGGTTGCAATCGACCGCCACCGTCAAGCAGAAAAACGGCAAGCCATTCAGCACGCCAGACTCGGCTGAAAAATTCCAGGCCGAGCACGATCTGTCCATCACGCACGAGGTTGCACCCGAAGGTTCCGGGTTCGTGCTCAAGCAGCGGCCGCCAGCGGCAATGATCGAGGCGCAGCGCCTTACCGACGGGCGCGAGAGCTACACCGAAGCGCAGGATGCGGTGCGCAAGGACATGGGCATCGGCGAAACAGCCGACGGCGAGATCGATGCCACACCCGAGCAGTGGGATGAGATCGACCGGCGCGTGAACGAGCGCATGGATCGGGCTCTGGCCAAGTCCAAAGCCAAGGCCGATTTTGCCGATGCGCTGGCCGATCTGGCGCAAATCGCCAGCCGGCATACACGCCTGAGCATGATCCCCGAGGACACGCCGGGCTTGATGCCGACGCTGGTCAAGCTGTTCGACGCCGCCATTCGCATCGTCGGCAGCGACATGAAAGCGGCGATCAGCCACGTCAAGACAGCCATGCGCGCCGACGAAGGCATGAAGAAGCTGGTGAACTTCATCAAGCCGGAGACGTTCGCCAAGGCTTTCGACACGGTGATGCAAGGCATTCAGACACGCAACACCGACAAGGGTGTGGCGATGTTCAGCAGATCAACCCCAGCAGACCCGCTGCTGGCCATGCACAACATTACTTCGGAGAAACTGCGCTTTGCCGACAAGATGGGAGGTCTGCCCGCGCCGTCCGTTGGTGTGGTGCGCCACGATGGCGGCGATGTGAACGACTTCGGAGACATCACGCTGATTGGGCGCGGTCACTTGGGAGACCCCGCGAGAAATCAGGTGTTCAGCAGTGATGCTTACACCGCGCGTTTCCCGAAAGCCGAATGGAAAAAGGTCGTTGTTGCTGCGGCGAGCCGGTTGCATAAAGCATTTCTCGACGTGTTCCGCGAGTTCGATGAAACCAGCGATCTGTCCAATCTCTACGACCATCTGGTGAATCATCCTGACGCCTACGAGGCCGCTGGGGATCTGGTGCATTCCAGCGCTGGTATGGCATCCTTCCTGCGCGAACGCGGCATCGAAGCTAATCCAGTGATGCGCCAAGTGCAACTCGAGAGCGGGCTGACGGTGGATCAGATCAATCAGCTTCGACCGCTGCTTGATCGTGTCATTGCCATGGATCGTGAAAGCCAAGACTGGAGACAATCTCCGGAAGGCAACGGCCTCATTGAAAAATCCATCGAGTTCTTGCGTGAGAACTTCAAGAGTCTTGGAAAGCACGATGCCGTGATTCGCGGCATGGAGTCACGCATCGCCGAGAACCCGCTGATCCTACGCAAAGACCTTTCCGCAATTGACCGTGGTCCGACAGTTAACGATTTTGCCACCAAGGAAGCGCTGCGCCAGAAAATCGAAAGCCGGAACATGGAGTCAGCATTCAAGAAATGGGCCGAGGACAAAATCGTTCCGTTGTTCGACGCACCATTTTTGACGGTAGGCGGAAAGCGCATGCCCTACACGCTGGACAACATCGTGCAGCACATGACCAGCGGCAAGACGCGAGGCGCAGAAAAGACGATGGCCTATGGGGCAGGACAGGTGCGCGCGGCCAGCAGCAATAAGTTTTCTGACCTGGAGAACATGCGCGCGGCGGCCAAGCGGGACATCGTTGATCCAGAGCACTATAAGGAAGCAAAAAAGGCATCCGAGGACAAGCTGGAAGCCTACCGTTCTGCGGTGATCGACTACACCACATTGACCAACTGGAAAGGCCAGCCCGACACCTGGGAAGCTCTGGATGCCTCGATGCGCGCGCTGGCGAAGTGGGCGACAGGAAAATCGCGCGACGCAACTTCCATGCGAGCAGCGCTGACAAAGGAAGGATTCAAAGGCGTTCCAGATGCCGTAATCGAGCAGGCCATGGACGCAGGAGATGCCCTGCTGCGCACGCCGGTTCCCTACTTCGAGGCCAAACCGCAGCGCGCGGTGGCACTGAACGAGTTTGCTGGCGCTGTGATTCCGCGCAACACTTCGGCAGACGTGCGCGCCATTCTTGACAAGCATGGGATCAAGACCGTGGAGTATCTTGATGAGGCCGAGCGTCGAGAGCGCGTGCGCGAGTTCTCCAAGCAGTTACACGATGCCGGTGACGATGTGTTGTTCAGCCGCGGTATCCCCGCGTCAAAGAAAGGCACACGCAACACACCGATCATCAAGGGCAACCAGCGCACGCAGTTGTTCTCGGCGCTGGCGAAGCTCGATGATGCGTTCAAGTACGTCACGCCGAAAACGCACACGCTGACCGGCATCGTCCGCGAGATTGATCCGGGGTATCGGGTGCAGGAAAAAAGCGCGTCGTTCGCCAGCAACCAGACCCATGGCAAGGCGAACAAGGCCTGGGAGATTCTCGTGCCGGGTTCCGACGTGCGTTCGGGCTACGTCTACGAAAGCCAGACCGGCAATGTCTGGATCGACGTGAGCCGCCTGCAGTCGAACAAGGACGCCGGCAGCAAGGTCTATGCCATGGTTGCCGCCTACGCGCACAACAATGGCAAAGTGTTCGTCGGCGATCCGGCCGGCCTGTCGCCCATCGCATTCGGGCGGCGGCTGGAAAACATGATCTCGTCGGCGCTCAAATATGGCACGACCGATCACCTTTACCCGCACGCCGCGCAGATCGACCCACGCACCTACTACCGTGACGTGGTGGAGTCGCCGGAGTTTGCCAAGCAGGTCGGCGATCTGGCGTTGCATTGGAAAGACAGCGACGCTGCCCACAACCTTGCGGATATGCTGCGCGTGTCCTACGCTTTGCATTCCCGCTTCGCGCCGGAAATCAAGGACACGATTTATGACTTCGCCAAGCAGCAATTCGTCAACGCCGACACCGGCGAAGTACGACCTGCAAGCTATTTCCGAGACCTATCTGGACGGGTTTCAGGAGGCGGACAGGCGCGTTATCGTGCAGGAAGCGCAACGCTTGCAAGAGCGGCTCTCGTCAATACCCTGGTACGCGGACAAAGCCCAGCGCAGCAACGGGACATCGTGGCTGCACTACGCGATCAGCTACAGGGAAGAGGGCTAGACCCCGCGCTTCGAGAAATTTTCTACTCCCGCGATCAAGGGGGTAATGCGCAAGGCCCAGAGGCTATTGCCCGCGTCCAGGCGCTGGTCAACAACATCAAAGCGCTGTGGCAGAACGCACCGCCCATCGAGGTGGCCGACAGTCTGCAAGACCCCAAGGTTCCCGAGCGTGTGCGGCAGTATGACGCCGAGCAGCGCTCGCTCGGCGCCACGGGCGAGCCCGAAGGCTTCTACTACGGCGGCAAGGTCTACCTGGTCGCCAGTCAGTTGCACAGCAGTGCCGACGTGCTGCGCGTTCTGGCCCATGAAACGCTGGGCCATGCCGGGCTGCGCGGGCTGTATGGATCGGCCCTGGACGGCATTCTTGACCAGATCGTGATGGCGCGGCGCACCGAAGTCCTGGCCAAGGCAAAAAGCTATGGCCTGGGTTCGAGCCGTGCCGAGCTGCGCCAAGCCGCCGAGGAAGTGCTGGCGACGATGGCGCAGGAACAGCCCCATCTCGGGTTCGTGCGTCGTGCCATTGCCGCGATCCGCACCTGGATGCGTGAGCATGGTGTCGGCGTGCAGATGACCGACGACGAGATCATCCGCAACTGGATTCTCCCTGCTCGCGCCTTCATTGAA
>JAKANU010000021.1 GCA_021812315.1 Pseudomonadota bacterium | reverse complement strand
TTCACATCTGTCTTACATAACCGCCTGCGCACGCTTTACGCCCAGTAATTCCGATTAACGCTCGCACCCTACGTATTACCGCGGCTGCTGGCACGTAGTTAGCCGGTGCTTATTCTTACGGTACCGTCATTAGTTCTCTTTATTGGAAAGAACCGTTTCGTTCCGTACAAAAGCAGTTTACAACCCGAAGGCCTTCATCCTGCACGCGGCATTGCTGGATCAGGCTTGCGCCCATTGTCCAAAATTCCCCACTGCTGCCTCCCGTAGGAGTCTGGACCGTGTCTCAGTTCCAGTGTGGCTGGTCGTCCTCTCAGACCAGCTACAGATCGTCGCCTTGGTAAGCTTTTACCCCACCAACTAGCTAATCTGATATCGGCCGCTCCAATCGCGCGAGGCCTTGCGGTCCCCCGCTTTCATCCAGAGATCGTATGCGGTATTAGCACAGCTTTCGCTGCGTTATCCCCCACGACTGGGCACGTTCCGATATATTACTCACCCGTTCGCCACTCGCCACCAGGATTGCTCCCGTGCTGCCGTTCGACTTGCATGTGTAAGGCATGCCGCCAGCGTTCAATCTGAGCCAGGATCAAACTCTATAGTTCGATCTTGAATTTTTCGCTCTTTCGAGCAACTCATAAAAACGGAATTGAAGTGAACTTCACTTCTATTTCCATGAGCGTTTGTAAGTCGGTTAAGACTTAGTTCCGAAGAACTTGGCAATCGCCTTCAAACGCCCACACTTATCGGCTGTATGTTGTTAAAGATCCCTGGGCCGGCTCGGCTATCGCCCCGCCTCTCCCGACTTCACTGTGATCAGCGAAGCTTTGTATTATGCCATGCTTTTTTCGACATCACCCAACTATTTTCGCTTTTTTTTGCACAAGGCAATCAAAGCCAGGGAGCCTGCCCGCCAACCGGGTCACCGGGCCTGCTTCGCCAGCCGATTCACTTTGTGTTTCTTGAGCGAAGCCTGCTAGTGTAGCACAAGAATTTCTGGTGTGTCAAAAAGGCTTTGGGGGCGGGCGTTCGCCGACAACCCGAACACAGCGCTCAGCGGCGCGACACCAGGCAATTGCCAGCCTGGTTACACACCGCACCTGCCGACGAACCGGATAATCGGCCTGCCATGTCCGTCATCACCCTATCCAACGCGCAACTTGCCTTCGGGCACACCGCCTTGCTCGACCACGCCGACTTTTCCCTGGAAGCCGGCGAGCGCGTTGGCTTGATCGGGCGCAATGGCACCGGCAAATCCTCGCTGCTCAAGATCCTGGCCGGAACACTACACGCCGACGACGGCAGCGTGCAGCGGCAGCAAGATTTGCGCGTCGCCTATGTGGGACAAGAGCCGGAACTGGATCCAAGCCGCAGCGTCTTTTCGGCGGTCAGCGAAGGGCTCGACGTCGTCGCCGCGCTGATACGACGCTATGGCGAGAACCAGGGCAACCTTGATGCACTGCAGAGCGAAATTGAGGCGCTGGGTGGCTGGAACTGGGAGCAACGTGTGAGTGAAACCCTGCAGCGCCTGTGTCTTCAGGGCGATGCCATGATCGCCACGCTCTCCGGCGGCACCCGCAAGCGGGTGGCGCTGGCGCGCGCACTGGTCACACAACCCGATCTGTTGCTGCTCGATGAGCCAACCAATCATCTTGATCTCGACTCCATGCAGTGGCTCGAAGAGTTGCTGTTGGCCTTCAAGGGCAGCGCGGTCATCATCACCCATGACCGGGCCTTTCTGGACCGAGTTGCGACGCGCATTGTCGAGCTTGATCGCGGCGTACTGCGCTCTTATCCCGGCAATTTTGGGCAATACTTGCTGCTCAGGGAAGATCAACTTGCGCAGGAGGCAGTCATCAGTGCGAAGGCAGACAAGTTGCTCGCGCAAGAGGAAATCTGGATCCGAAAAGGTGTTGAGGCAAGGCGCACGCGCAGCCAAAGCCGCGTGGCGCGCCTCGACAAGCTACGCGCCAGTCGTGCCGCGCACCGCGACGCAGTTGGCCAAGTTCGCATGGACGTTGCCGCCGGCGCCCTGAGCGGCAAACTGGTCGCCGAACTGACACGGGCCAGCAAGGCATTCGACGACAAGATCCTTATCCGGGACTTCAGCGCGACCGTGCTTCGCGGCGACAAGATCGGCCTGATCGGTCCCAACGGCGCCGGCAAGACGACGCTGCTCAAGCTCATTCTGGGCGAGCTCCAGCCCGATCAAGGCAAGGTGCGCCAGGGCACCAGTCTTCGGGTTGCCTATTTCGACCAATTGCGCAACACGCTCGATCTCGATGCCACCCTCGAAGACTTCATTTCGCCCGGCAGCGAGTGGATTGAAATCGGCTCACAGCGCAAGCACGTCAAGAGCTATCTGAGCGACTTCCTGTTTTCACCGGCGCGCGCCAGGGCCCCGGTGCGCGCGCTCTCCGGGGGCGAGCGCAGCCGCCTGTTGCTGGCGCGTTTGTTTGCGCGCCCCGCCAACGTGCTGGTACTTGATGAGCCCACCAACGACCTGGACATTGAAACGCTCGAGTTGCTTGAGGAACTTCTGCAGAATTACGAAGGCACCGTATTTCTTGTCAGTCACGACCGGACGTTTCTCGACAATGTCGTGACCTGCACCATCGCCTTCGAAGGCAACGGCGTGTGGCGCGAGTATGAAGGCGGTGTGCAGGACTGGCTGACGCAATCCAGACGCAGCCGCGAGATCGAAATGGCCGCCAGTTCCATCGTGACCCAAGCCATGAGAGGAGCCAGGGACGCCGCCACGCGTCGCCGTACTCCCGCCACCGGTGCGGCCTTGACGGCCCGACGACGCAGCAATCGCGAACAACGCGAATACGAAACGCTGCCGGCGCAGATTGAAGCGCTGGAGCGCGAGCAAGCTGCACTGCGAGCCGAACTCGCCGACGCCAGTCTGTACGCCAGCGACCCTCAGCGCGCCGGTGCCCTGTGCCGGCGCGACGCAGCGATCGATGAGGAGATCGAAAGTGCCCTCACGCGCTGGGAGGAACTCGACAACATCGAGGCAAAATCTGCATGACCCCCGCCGAGTTCGCCGCCCTGATGCTGCTGTCCACGGCGGCGGCCTTTACGCCCGGACCGAACACGACCTTGTCCACGGCCCTGGGCGCCAACCTCGGGCTGCGACGTTCTTTGCGATTTGTTCTGGCCGTTCCGGTCGGCTGGGGCCTGCTCTTTTCCATGTGCGCCGGGGGCGTCGGCGCGCTCGTGGTCGCCGTACCGCCCTTGCGCGTGGCCATTCAGGGCCTGGGTGTTGCCTATCTGCTTTGGCTGGCCCTCAAGCTGGCTCGCTCAGGTGCACTGATGCAGGCCGAACCGGCCCAACTGTCGGTCACTTTCTGGCAGGGAGTCCTGTTGCAGTTTCTCAACATCAAGGCCTGGCTGCTCGCGCTCACCGTCGTCGCTGGCTGGATCGCCGGGCGGGTCGACGCGCTTGAGCGTTTTGCACTGATCCTGCCGCTCATGCTCGCATTTGGGCTGGCCAGCAACCTGAGCTACGCCCTGGCCGGCGCCCTGCTGCGCGACTGGCTGGACGGGCCCGATGGCTCACGGCGTCGGCTCGTGTGGTTCAATCGCGCCATGGCTGCGGTACTCACGCTGACGGCTCTGTGGATGACCTCGCTGTAATGTCTGCACAACCCGCGCACGAACACGCCGGCACCCGTCAGGGCTTGCTGCTTGGCATCCTGGGTGTCACCATCTTCGCGTTGACGCTACCCATGACGCGCCTGGCGGTCGGCACACCGGAGCTACCGCAGTTATCAGGCACCTTCGTCGCCACCGGCCGCGCCGTGGTCGCGGCCCTGCTGTCCGGGGCATTTCTGCTGGCCGCACGGGCGCCCTGGCCAGATCGCGGCGACTGGTTGCGCCTGGGCACGGTCGCACTCGGCGTGGTCTTCGGCTTCCCGCTGTGCACGTCGATCGCCATGCGTTACGTGCAGGCGGTGCATGCTAGCGTCATCGTCGGGGCCTTGCCGCTGGCGACCGCTCTGGTGGGCGCCTGGCTGCACCGCCAGCGGCCGTCTGCGGGCTTCTGGTGGTGCGCGAGTCTGGGGACCGCTCTGGTGGTGACGTTTGCCGTATTGCGCTCCGGGCACGGCGGCCTGATGCCGGCACCCGCCGACGCCCTGCTGCTGTTGGCAATGGCCTTTGCCGCCATCGGCTACGGCGTGGGCGCGCAGCTCTCGCAGCGCCTGCGGCCCGACTTCGTCATCTGTTGGGCGCTGATTCTTTCCTTGCCACTAAACCTTCCCGCAGCGTATGCAACGTGGCCTTCTTCCGCTATCAAAATGGAAGCGTGGATGGCCTTCGCCTACGTCGGCGTATTCTCGATGTGGCTGGGCTTCTTTGCCTGGTACCGCGGACTCGCGCTGGGTGGCACCGTGCGCGTCAGTCAGGTGCAACTGATCCAGCCGTTCCTGGGCATGTTGTTTGCCGTGCCCCTGCTCGGCGAACACCTTGATGCGCTGACCGTCGGCTTCGGTCTGGCGGTCATCACGGTCGTGTTTGTTGGCCGGAAAATGCCCGTCAACGCCGGCCAACCCGATGATCACACTGAACCCAAAGAACCATGAGCACCAGCACACCCCCCAATTCGCCCTGGCAACTGGCCGGGCGGGCTGCCAGAATGAACCCCTCGGCAATCCGCGAGATCCTCAAGATCACGGAGAAGTCGGGCATCATCAGCTTTGCCGGTGGCCTGCCCTCGCCAAAGACCTTTCCGGTCGCCGAGTTCGAGGCGGCCTGCGCCAGGGTGCTGCGCGAGCACCCGCACGCGGCGCTGCAATACGCCGCCAGCGAAGGCTTTGGGCCGTTGCGCGAGATGGTGGCGGCCGGGTTGCCGTGGCCCGTGGACCCGGCGCAGGTGCTGATCACGACCGGCTCGCAACAGGGGCTGGACCTGGTGGCCAAGTTGTTGGTGGACGCTGGCAGCAAAGTGCTGGTGGAGTCGCCCACTTACCTGGGCGCGGTGATGGCCTTCACGCCCATGGAGCCCGAAATCGTCAGCGTTGGCTCCGACGAGGACGGGGTGGATCTGTCGGCCCTGAGCCGGGTCGCACCAGGCGCTCGCTTCTTCTATGTGTTGCCCAATTTCCAGAACCCGACCGGTCGCACCATGACCGAAGCGAGGCGCGCCGCGCTAAGCGCCGAGGCCGCGCGTCTGGGTCTGCCGCTGATCGAGGACAACCCCTATGGCGACCTGTGGTTCGACACCCCGCCACCCATGCCGCTGACGGCCCGCAACCCCGAAGGCTGCATCTACCTGGGCTCATTTTCCAAGGTCCTCGCTCCCGGGGTGCGTCTGGGCTTTCTGGTGGCACCACCGTCGATCTACCCCAAACTGCTGCAAGCCAAGCAGGCAGCGGACCTGCACAGCCCGGGCTTCAATCAGCGCCTGATTGCCGAGGTCATGAAAGATGGATTCCTGCAGCGCCACGTTCCGACCATCCGTGCCCTGTACAAGACGCAGCGCGACGCGATGCTCGGTGCGCTGACGCGGGAAATCCCCGGCAGCGATCCTGCGGCAACCTTGACCTGGAATATCCCGGCCGGTGGCATGTTTCTCTGGGCGCGGCTGCCAGCGGGAATGAGCGCGGCCGACCTGCTGCCCCATGCGGTGAAACAGGGCGTGGCCTTTGTCCCGGGCGCGCCGTTTTACGCGGGCGAGGCCGACATGCGCACGCTGCGCCTGTCGTTTGTCACCGCCAGCGTGGAGGAAATCGAGCGCGGCGTGGCTGCGTTGGCGCGAGCAATCCGGGTCTATGCCAGCGCGCTGGCGCCGAGCCAGTCAGGCAAGCAATGAAGAGCAGAGCCTTCAAACAGGTTGACGTCTTTGGCGCCACGCCATACTTCGGCAACCCGCTGGCAGTCGTGCTTGACGGCAGCGGCCTGTCCGACCAAGAGATGCAGCATTTTGCTCATTGGACGAATTTGTCGGAAACCACGTTTCTGCTGCCACCAAGTGACGCCGCTGCGGCACGCGGTGCCGATTACCGGTTGCGCATTTTCACCCCGGGCGCTGAATTGCCGTTCGCGGGTCACCCTACCCTGGGCAGTTGCCACGCCTGGCTGCAAGCCGGGGGCAAGCCACGAGCCTGCCGTGCCGACGCCGGCGGCGGCGCAGTAGCGCAAGATGTGATCGTGCAGGAATGCGCCATTGGACTGGTTCCCATCCACCGCACCGGTACGCGCCTTGCCTTCGCCGCACCGCCACTCAAACGCAGCAACGCCGAGCCGGGCCTGCTGGCGAAGGTTGCCGGCGCACTGGGTTTGCAGAGCAATCAAATACTTGCCACTCAACTGCTCGACAACGGACCCCTCTGGTTGGCGCTGTTGCTCGACAGCGAGGAATCGGTGTTGCAACTTAGGCCAGACCACGGCCAGCTTCGGGTCTTGGGGCAAAAAGTGGGCGTAGTGGCCGTGCAGCAAGCGCGTCCAGCTACTGATTTAATAGCAAAGTTAGACTGCGAAGCGAGCGTGGTCGTGCGCGCCTTTGCCGCGCCGGTGGGCGTGGACGAAGACCCGGTCACGGGCAGCCTCAACGCGAGTCTGGCGCAGTGGCTGATTGCCGACGGCTATGCGCCCGGAACCTATGTCGCATCGCAAGGCCATTGTCTGGGCCGCGCCGGGCGTGTTTACCTTGAGCAGGGCAGCAACGGCCAGGTCTGGGTCGGTGGCGATTCGGTGACCTGCATCGACGCCACAGTTAGCCTGTAGGCACCGCGTCCGTTGCGAATCCTTGCGGTCTCTCGTGCGACAAGCGATCAACGACGACCTGGTTTAGATTCGCCGCATGGGAACGCTCTATCTTGTACGCCATGGCCAGGCTTCATTTGGCGCTGCCGACTACGATCAGCTCAGCGCCCTTGGCGTGCAGCAAAGCGTGCGCCTGGGCGAATACTTCCGGAAAAAGGGTCTGATTTTTGATCACGTCCTCACCGGCACCCTGCGTCGGCATCTGCAGACCTGGGACGGCATCCGCGAAGGCGCGCAGTGCGACCCGCAAGCGCTGCCCTGGCCCGGCCTCAACGAGTTCGACAGCGCCGCGGTGATTGCCACGGTGCACCCGCACCCCCTTGAAAGACCCGATTCTCCGGAACAATACCGGCACCACTTCCGCCTGTTGCGCGACGGTCTGACGCAGTGGATGAACGGTGTCGTCAGTCCCCAGGGCATGCCGAGCTACGCGGATTTCCGCCTCGGCGTGACCAGCGCCCTCGATCACGTGCGCAAACACTGCGAGGGCACGGTCTTGCTGGTCTCCAGCGGCGGTCCGATTGCCACTGCGGTCAGTCACGTCCTGGGCACCACGCCCGAAACATCCATCGAACTCAACATGCGCATCCGCAACAGCGCCGTGACCGAATTCTCGTTCAGCAAGAAGCGTCACTCGTTGCTGACGTTCAATACGCTGACGCATCTTGATCACCTCGATCACGCCACCTGGGTGACCTACGCCTGAGGCCGGCTGCAGCGGCGCAGCCCACCTGGCGATTCAGGGGGTGCGGCCAGCCTTGACCAGCGTGTCCGCGGGCAAGCGGTCGATCTCGGCGAGAAGCCTGGCCAATGCCCGCGCGGCAGCGTCGACCATCGCATGCCCCTTCTCGGGTGTGGCCGCAGCGGCATCGCCCACGGCTCCGCTGGCGTTGTAATCCTGGATCTGCCAGCCCAGCTTGGCGCTTCGGCCATTGCCCAGAATCTCAAAACGCTTCGCCCGCTCCCTGGCGCGGGAGTCAAAATTGCGCGCCTGCGCCATCACCACATGGCCCGCATCGAGCGCGAGCATCATCGAGGTCTCGATGGCCCCGCCATGAATGCCAAAACGATGCTCCTCCGCGCTGAAGAGGGCATTCGCGTCGCTATCCTCGGGGCCTTGCAGCGGCAGGCTGAACCAGCTTGCGCTGTACACCAGCATACCGAGCCGGGCACGCAAGTCACGCGCCACCAGGTCCATCACGCTGACCTGGCCGCCATGTGAATTCAGCAGCAGCAGCTTCTTCACGCCGGCCGCCGCCACTGATTCGCCCAGGTCCGTCCACAAACGCAGAATCGTCTCGGCCTTGAGCGACAGGGTGCCGGGCAAGCCGGTGTGCTCGGGGCTGAAACCCACGCTCTGCGTCGGCAGAAAGAGCACCTTGAGTTCCGGCCCCAGATGGGGCAGCGCCGCGCTCACCACGCCGTTGACGAGCACACTGTCGACACTGCACGGCAGATGCGGACCATGCTGCTCGGTCGCCGCGACCGGCAGTACCGCAATCGTTTGCGCCGCAGCGCCACTGGCGATGGCCTGGGCAAAGTGCCTGGTCGAGCAGTCGGCCCAGAATCGGGATGGATAGGTCATGCGCCTATCTTAGAGCCTGTTGGAGGCGCGGCACCCATGGTGTGGCGTATTTGGCGCCGATTGATCCTCTTGCCCGCTGCGCTGCCCGGCTGGCCGCGCCCCGAGACCTGCCCGGCCAACGCGCGTGGGCGGCCCTGTGCACCGCTGGCAAGGTAATCGGCAAGGAGGGCCCTTCGCACCGCCGACGCGCCCAAGTCGGACTGCTGGCTAAGGTAATCAAACAGCGCATCGACGAGCAGTTCCGGGCTCAGCCCATGCGTCTTGCCAAAGCGTTGCCACATCCAGTCGGAAAAATCCAGAAATGCAAAGAATGCCGATGACGCATCGGACCCCAAAAGCAGGGGCAGGGTGTTCCCAAAGCGCCCCGAGTTGGCCACCCGTTCCCAATAGCCCGCCATGCGGACAAAGCGCCGCACCGTGTCTGCATCGACAGCGGCGGTCTGGCGCACGCTGTACGGGGCGTGTGCGTCATAGATCATGCCGAACTCCGTCGTATGCCGCGCGATCGGCGTGCCGCGCAGGCGCTTCAGGATGCCAAGCTGGATTTCATGCGGTCCGAGCGCATGCAAGCGGTCAAATCCTGCGGCGAAGCTGTGCAGCGTCTCCCCTGGCAGGCCAAAGATCAAATCGGCATGCAGATGGGCATGCGACTGCGTCAGCAGCCAGCGCAAATTCGCCTCGGTCAGGGCATTGTCCTGCCGGCGCGAAATGCGCCGCTGCACCTCTTCATTGAAACTTTGCACGCCAAGCTCGAGTTGCAGCGCGCCGGGCGGAAACCGGGCGATCACGGCCTTGAGCGGCTCGGGCAGGCGGTCCGGAACAACTTCAAAATGCAGGAACAGATCCTCGCTCATGCGATCCAGAAAGAACTGCAGGATACGCACCGAGCTGGCCACTTTCAGGTTGAAGGTGCGGTCCACAAACTTGAAATTGCGTGCCCCGCGCTCATGCAAACGCTGCAGCGCCGCCAGCAGGCGGTCGAGATCGAACGCCCAGGCGCTCTGGTCAAGCGAGCTCAGGCAGAATTCGCATTTGAAAGGACAACCGCGCGAGGCCTCGACGTAGAGCAATCGATGCGCCAGATCGGCATCGCTGTACTCGTCATAGGGCAGCGCAATCTGCGCCAGCGGTGGCTGCTCTCCGGGAATGACCCTGCCAAGTGGCCGGGTGCCGCGCAACAAGGCTTTGCAAAGCCTGCCAAAGCTCACATCGCCCCAACCGGTAATGACAAAATCCGCCAACGCGACGATTTCCTGCTCGCCAGGCTCATGACTGACCTCGGGACCGCCAAGCACGATTTGGAGATCAGGCCTGGCGGCACGCAGCAGCCGCAACAGCTCACAGCTCTGGCGCACATTCCAGATGTACACGCCCAGCCCTAGAATCTGCACCACGCCGCTGGATCCGGGTCCGAGCAGCGCCAACAACTTCGCCGCCACCTGCTCGGCCGGCTCGGAAATGGTGAATTCGCGCAACACCGCCCGGGCGCGCAAGTGACCCAGGTTGGCCAGCAAATAACGCAGGCCCAGGGAGGCATGAATGTACCTGGCATTCAAGGTGCACAGGACAATCGATGGCGCGGCGGACGCGGCAACTGGCATACCGGTATTATCAATACCATGACCGAAGACCTGTTTCGCACCGACGCCTACTTGAGGCAATGCACAGCCACCGTGACCGCCATCACGCCGGCGGGCATCGTGCTCGATCGCACCGTGTTCTACCCACTGGGCGGTGGCCAGGGGGGTGACACGGGCACGTTGGTGCTCGCCGATGGCCGCGAGCTGGCCATTGTCGACACCCGCAAGGGCAAGGCGCCCGATGGCAGCTTCAATGGCGATATATGCCATTTGCCCAAGACTGACGTGCTTGAGCAGCTATTAAATTCGGAGCAAGCTCGGGCCACTGCAATCGCAGTGGGCGACACGCTGACGGCGCGCATCGACTGGAACCGGCGACACCGGCTGATGCGTTTTCACACCACCACCCATCTGCTGTGTTACCTGGTGCCGCAACTGGTCAACGGCTGCTCCATCACGCCCGAGTACGCTCGGCTGGACTTCAACATGACCGAGGCGCTGGACAAGGAGGCGCTGAATGCGGGCATTGCCGCGCTGGTGGCCGCAGCGCACCCGGTCAGTGTCGGCACCATCACGGATGAGGAACTCGACGCCAATCCCGCGCTGGTCAAGAGCATGTCGGTGCAGCCACCGCGCGGCAGCGGGCGCATCCGCACGATCCGCATTGGCTCGACCGACTTGATCGACTTCCAGCCCTGCGGCGGCACGCATGTGGCCAACACAGCCGAGATCGGCGCAGTGGTGGTCACCAAGATTGAGAAAAAATCGGCCTCCACGCGCCGGGTTGTCCTGGGCTTTGCCACATGAGCCGCGAGCAACCCAGGAACGGCACCGGCGAGTCCTTCTTTGCCTGGGACGGCCAGGTGCTGGTACTCAATGTCCTGGGCAAGCCGGGTGCCGCGCGGGACGCCATTGGCAAACCCAAGGGAACGCAGCTCAAGATCAGCGTCACCGCCGCCCCTGTGGCCGGCAAGGCGACGCGCCACATGCTGCGCTTTCTGGCACCGCAGTTTGGCGTCAGCGTGGCAGACATCGAGGTCGTCTTCGGCTGGGAAAATGTCAACAAGCAGTTGCGCATCCGCGAACCCAAGCGGCTCCCGGCGGTGTTTGCGCAGGGAACTTTGCCGCTTTCACCCAGTCCGACAACTTAATGATCTATTCCAAGCCTATCGGCAGCGCTCTGCGTGCTATTGTTCTTGTAGCGCTTTGGGCAATTTCGACCCTCGCTTCGGGACAGAATCTGTCCACGCCGGTGGTCAGCACGGAGCAGGTGCGTGCCGAGTTGATGGCGCACGCACCCGAGGGTATTGGTGCTGGCAAGACGGTGTGGATCGGCCTGCAACTCGCGCACCAGAAGGAATGGCATACCTACTGGAAAAATTCGGGCGATTCGGGCCTGCCGACCACGCTGCAGTGGACCCTGCCTGCGGGCCTGAGCGCGGGTGACATCGACTGGCCCATACCCAAGCTCATCCGGATCGGCAATCTGGCCAACTACGGCTACGAGGATACCGTGCTGCTTCCCGTTTCGGTGAAGGTGGGGCCGGAGTTTCAGCCAAATCCCGGCCAGAACCAAATTTCCGTCGGGCTCAAGGCCCGATGGCTGGTCTGCCGCACCGAGTGCATTCCGCAGGAAGGCGAGTTCCAGCTGAACCTGCCCATCCGCGGCTCGACCGCGATCAACGCTGCCGCCTTCGAAGCGGCCCTGGCCGCGCGCCCGCAGGCCTTGCCAGACAGCGCGACTGCACCAGTGGGTGGCAGTGGCGTGCAGATTGACGGCAGCAGCATCAGGATCACAGTCCACGGCCTGCCAGCACACATGCGCGGCAAGACGCTCGACTTTTTCCCGGAAACCCCCGAGGTCATCGCCACCGCCGAGAAATGGAGCCAATCCTGGGATGATGCAGTGTGGCACGCGAAGGTCCCTTTGTCGGGCGAACGCAGCCTGGCGCCGACGGTGATGCCGGTCGTGCTTGCCTTGGGCGGTCAGGGCTACCGCGCCGAACTCAAGGTCAGTGGCAACTGGCCTGCGGCCGGGCTTGGGAGCGCCGTGGTGCCCAGCCGCGGCGCGCCGGCGCCGATGCCAGGCGCGTCGTCCGTCTCGCTGGTCGCAGCCCTGCTCGGGGCGCTGCTCGGTGGCCTGATCCTGAACCTGATGCCCTGCGTTTTTCCGGTCCTGGCCATCAAGGTCATGAGCATCACGCGCCACGCCGATGACCGCCGTGGTCATCGTATCAGTGGCCTGGCCTACAGCGCCGGTGTGCTGGTTTCCTTTCTGGCACTTGGCGCACTCATGCTGGCACTGCGCAGCACCGGCGAACAGCTCGGATGGGGCTTTCAGTTGCAATCACCGGCCGTCGTGGCCGCGTTGGCACTGCTGTTTACCGTCATGGGCCTGAATCTGGCTGGCCTGTTCGAATTTGGCATGTTCGTGCCGGCGCGGCTGACGACGCTGGAGGCCAAGAACCCGGCCGTGAATGCGTTCCTCTCGGGCGTACTTGCGGTGGCCATCGCCTCGCCGTGCACGGCCCCGTTCATGGGGGCTGCGCTCGGCCTGGCACTGGGCTTGCCTGCGGTACAGGCCCTGCTGATTTTCGCCAGCCTGGGCCTGGGCATGGCGCTGCCCTTCCTGCTGCTGAGCCTGATCCCCGGTGCGTCGCGGATGCTGCCACTTCCCGGGGCCTGGATGCAGACCTTCCGCCGCGCCATGGCGTTTCCGATGTTTGCCACCGTGGTCTGGCTGGTCTGGGTGTTGGGACAACAAAGCGGCATCGACGGCGCAGGCTCGCTGCTGGCGCTGCTCGTGGCACTGAGCATGGTGCTCTGGTCGTTCACGTTGCAGGGTCGCACTCGCGTCGTCGTTGCTAGTATTTCAATAGCGCTCTGTGCTTTGTTGACGCTCGCTTTCGGTCAAAACGTTCTCAGAATTGCGCCGGCCGGCAGCGCCGTCGTGGCGACCGAGCGCTGGCAGCCGTGGGCGCCGGGGCGTGTCGAGCAGGCGCTGGCAAAGGGTACTCCGGTGTTTGTCGACTTCACCGCAGCCTGGTGCGTGACCTGCCAATACAACAAGACGACGACCTTGTCCGACCCCGCGGTCCTCGCCGATTTTGATGCCCGGGGCGTGACACTTCTGCGCGCTGACTGGACGCGCCGTGACAGCGCCATCACCGCGGCCCTGGCACAGTTGGGACGCAACGGGGTGCCAGTGTACGCGCTGTACAGGTACAAGAGCGGAGAGCCGCCGCTCCTGCTGCCCGAACTCCTGACGCCTGAGATCGTGCATGCGGCGCTGGCAACTCTGTAGCTGCCACGCGTCGAGTAAGCGACAATTGGGGCATGAACACACCCACTCATGACAGCGCCTTCGCGCCGCTTCAGAACGACAGTTTTATCCGCGCCTGCCTGCGCCAGGCGACCGACCACACGCCCGTCTGGCTAATGCGCCAGGCCGGGCGCTACCTGCCCGAATACCGTGCCACACGCAGCAAGGCCGGCAGCTTCATGGGCCTGGCGACCAACACCGACTTCGCGACTGAAGTCACCTTGCAGCCACTCGAGCGCTACCGGCTCGACGCGGCGATCCTGTTCAGCGATATCCTGACGGTTCCCGACGCGATGGGTCTGGGCCTGTCGTTTGCGCTGGGCGAGGGCCCCAAGTTCGCGCGCGCCGTGCGCGACGAGGCCGCGGTCGCCAAACTGGCGATCCCCGACATGGCCAAGCTGCGCTATGTGTTTGACGCCGTAACGTCGATTCGCAAGGCGCTGGGCGGACGCGTGCCCTTGATCGGGTTCTCTGGCAGTCCCTGGACGCTGGCTTGCTACATGGTCGAAGGCGCGGGATCGGACGACTACCGCCTGGTCAAGACCATGCTCTACAGTCGCCCGGACCTGTTGCACAGGATTCTGCAGGTCAATGCCGATGCCGTCGCGCTGTACCTCAACACGCAAATTGAGGCGGGAGCGCAGGCGGTGATGGTATTTGACAGCTGGGGCGGTGTGCTGGCCGACGAGGCATTCCAGGAATTCAGCCTGGCATACACCGCGCGGGTCCTCGGGCAACTGAAAAAGGAGCACCAAGGCGCGCGCATTCCGAGCATTGTGTTCACCAAGGGCGGCGGGCCGTGGCTGCAGGAAATGGGAGAACTCGACTGCGACGTCCTGGGGCTGGACTGGACCGTGAATCTGGCACGGGCGCGTGCCCTGGTGGGTCAGCACAAGGCATTGCAGGGCAATCTTGACCCGAACGCGCTTTTTGCACCCCCGCCGGCGATTCAGACGCAGGTGTCCAAGGTCTTGAAGGGCTTTGGCACACCGCATCGTGGCGATGGCACCGGACCGACACACATTTTTAACCTCGGACATGGGATAAGTCAGTACACACCTCCCGAGAACGTGGCGTGCCTGGTGGAGGCAGTTCACGAGCTATCCAGAAAGATGCGGGCCTAGCATCCGGTTTTCTGGATAAGCACGGAAAATATGCCCAATAAATGACTTGCGGCACTTGACTTATGCACAAAAATCTTGCTGCACTGCGAAAGATGCGGGTTTCTTGCCGCTCGTTGCTACAAAACCAATAGCGGACGCAAGCTGTTGATTTATAACGTGTTTTGATTCTGCTTTTTTTGTGGGCATTTCAGTGAAGGCCTTGATTTTCAAGGCTTTGGACGGTCCAAAGTCAAGATATCAACAAAGTTATCAACAGAATCTCTGGATGCCATGTAAATCGTTTATGAATCATAGACTTAACGCGGTTTTCACAAGTTCACATCAACTTTTCACGGTAACGCGGGAAACAGCATGAGCGAGTTGCTGTGGGTCCTGGTCGGCACTCCGGCCTACAGCCAGATGGCCCGGCCATTGACTTACATCAGCGAGTCCAGACTTGCACCGGGCACCCTGGTTCGCGTTCCTCTTGGCCGACGGGAGTTATTGGGCGTGGTCTGGGATGCGCCCGCCGAAGGGGGTCTCGAACTGAACGGAGAGGACCTCGCGCCGGAAAAGCTGCGCTGCGTCAGCGCGGTCCTGGACGCCATCCCGCCACTGACGCCCGGATGGCGCCAACTTCTGGCCTTCACGGCGAGCTATTACCAGCGCTCGCTTGGTGAAGTGGCGCTTGCCGCCTTGCCACCGCAGTTGCGCGAGCTCAATGCCGTGCAACTGGCACGTCGGCTCAAGCGCTACACCAAGGCTTGCGCGACGCAGTCGGCGCCAACCCGCGCAGCGGCCAGCCCTTCTCCAACTCTGAGCGCCCAGCAGAGCTCAGTGATGGCGCAATTTGCCGCGGCAACCACGCCATGCCTGCTGTTTGGCGCAACCGGAAGTGGCAAGACGGAAATTTATCTGCAAAGCGTCGAACAGCTGCTGGCCAAGGATGCCCAAGGGCAGGCCATGGTGCTGGTACCCGAGATCAATCTGACACCGCAGCTCGAGGCACGCTTTGAGTCGCGCTTCAGCGCCTTGTACGGCCGCGATGCAGTGGTCTCGCTACACAGTGGCATGACGCCAGCGCAGCGGCTCAAGAGCTGGCTGGCTGCCCACAGCGGAAGCGCGCGCATTGTCTTGGGAACGCGCATGGCGATCTTTGCCTCGATGCCCTGGCTCAAACTGATTGTCGTCGATGAGGAACACGACCCCAGCTACAAGAGTGGTGAGGGCGCGCGCTACTCGGCTCGCGATCTGGCCGTCTACCGGGCCAGACTCGATGGCGCCAGGGTACTGCTGGGTTCGGCCACGCCATCTCTGGAGAGCTGGCACCGAAGTCGCCCGGCCAGCGAGGGCGGTCGCTACCTGCGTCTTCACATGCCCGCGCGTGTCGGCCCGGCAGGTAAGGCTTCCGATCAGCCCGGCCGCCTGCCGGCGGTGCGCATGGTCGACATGAATCATCAGCCGAAGGGATGCCTGATCTCCCCACCCGTCCTCGAAGCAATCATCGCGCGCGTGCAGCGGGGCGAGCAAAGCATGGTGTTCCTGAATCAACGCGGCTACGCGCCGGTCCTGCTATGCGCCGACTGTGACTGGAAGAGCGCGTGCCCGCATTGCAGCGCCTACCGGGTGTTTCACAAGTCCGACCGCACACTGCGCTGCCACCATTGCGGTTATGCTGACCCGGTGCCGCGTGCCTGTCCCGCTTGCGGCAGCCCCGAGCTCTCGGGCGCCGGCCGGGGTACCGAAAGGCTGGCAGAGCACCTGGCCGAGTTGCTCAGCGGGGTGCGGCGCCCGGATTCCGTTTCGGACCAGTGGCCGCTGGGCGAACCCGTGCGAATTGCCCGCATTGACGCTGACAGCACACGACTCAAGGGCCAGCTCGGATCGCAACTGGCACGTGTCCACTCGGGCGAGGTCGACGTCCTCGTGGGTACGCAGATGATTGCCAAGGGGCACGACTTTCGCGGCATCACCCTGGTCGCCGCCGTGAACCCGGACCAGGCTCTGTTCTCCAGCGATTTTCGCGCGCCGGAGCGCCTGTTCAGTCTGCTCCTGCAGGCTGCCGGGCGCAGCGGACGCGACGCGGATATCGGCACCCGCAGCGAAATGTGGCTGCAGAGTCATCAACCGCGCCACCCCTTGTTCGAGTTCCTCAAGCAACACGACTTTGCCGGCTTTGCCGGGCAACAACTGAACCAGCGCGCGCAGGCCGGACTGCCACCGTTCAGCTTTCAGGCCCTGGTGCGCGCCGAAGCACGCTCGCAGCAACAGGCGCAGGGATTTCTCGACGCGGCGCGCGCCGGTGCGGCAAGCATGCAGCACGCCCAGGAGTTCGCCGCCGGCATCAATCTGTACCCTGCGGTGCCGATGAGCATGCCGCGCGTGGCCAATGTCGAACGAGCCCAGATGCTCATCGAGAGCGTCTCGCGCACCGCCTTGCAGCGCTTCTTGTCAAGCTGGCAAGCGGTGCTGCACCAGACCCGCGGGCAGGAAGCGGGCAACGGGCTGCTGCGCTGGGCCATTGACGTGGATCCGCTGGCGATTTAGCGCCCAAGCCGACGCCGACCGCGGCCCCGGTCACGGAAATCCATGGCTTCAGGTCAGCAGCGCCGCCAGCAGTGAAAAACTCACAAACGCAGCCGCTGTCGACACGAGAATGATGCGTGCGATGCGCCCGTTGTCGGCACCAAAACGCTCCGCCAGCAGGGAAACATTGCTGGCGCTGGGCAGAGCCGCGGCAAGCACCAGCACCAGAAGAACCACCGGTTGCATGGGCAGTCCGAAACGAATCGCGTTGGCACCCACCACCAGCACCAGCAGCGGGTGCAACAGCAACTTGATGGCCGCCACCGGCAAATAGTCGCGCAGCGGAATCGGCGCGTGATTGTTCGCCAGCGCCATCATCTGGGAGCGTGCCAACACGGCGCCAATCGTGAACAAGGCCACGGGAGAGGCTGCATCGGCAAGCAGTCCAACGACGCGCAACACGGGTTCGGGCAACTCCAGAGTCATCGCCGATGCCGCCGCCCCGAGCAGAATCGACCAAGCCAGCGGATTCGTCGCCGCCGCCTTCAGCGCATTGGTGGCTGCCTTGCTCGCACCCTGCGCGCCAGCGCCATCCAGCCGCGACAGGGCAAGGCAAAGCGAAGTGGTGATGACCATGTCGATAAGCATGGTCAGAATGATCGGCCCGGCGGCCCGTGGGCCGAGCAGCGCCACCAGCAACGGGACGCCCATAAAGCCGGTGTTCGGAAACGCCGCCACCAGCGCACCAAATGCTCCATCGTTCCATCCAATGCGGCGGCTCAAGCTGACCGCCACTGTGAAGCTGACCGTGATCAGCGCGCACACCAGCCAGGTGAACAGAACGCCAACATCGAGCAGTTGCACCACGGGCGTGCTGGACCCAAAACGGTACAGCATGCACGGCAAGGCAAAGAAGAGTACGAAACTGTTCAGGCCCGTCACGGCTTCGAGCGGCAACAGACGCCGGCGCGCTGCCACAAAGCCGCACAGGACCAGCGCAAAGAACGGAAAAGTGATGGACAGTATTTGCAACACGATCGCTATTGTCACAGCTAGCGACGGGGCCACGGTGCCGCAGTGGCGCTCTTGCACAGCGCGCAGAATCGGCCCACAATCAAGGCATCGCCTGCCCGCCGGGGTTTTATGGACTCTCTCGAGTCGACGATTCGACAGGCACCCTTGCGGAAGTCAGTGCGCTGTCGAGGCGACGTCAGCCGGTACGGACCGTTGCACAGGTGAGGACTTCTGACACCCATGGTGAAGGAGTGGTTCATGTTCAAACATATCTTGATCCCGACGGATGGCTCGGAGCTATCGAATGTGGCGATCGTCAATGGCGTCAAGTTCGCCAAGGAGATTGGTGCCAAGGTCACCGGACTGACCGTGACCGCGCCGTACCACTACGTCGCTGTCGAATCGATGCAGGTCTCCGATACCCCTGAGCAGTACGCCATCGACATGAAAGCGCTGGCGCAGCGACACCTGGACGTGATCGGACAGGCGGCCGCTCAGGCCGGTGTCGCCTGCGAACTAATACACCGCAGCAGCGATCACCCCTACGAGGAAATCGTGACCGCGGCGCAGGAGCGAGGCTGCGACGTGATCTTCCAGGCCTCGCATGGACGCCGCGGCATGCGCGCCCTGATTATGGGCAGCGAAACCAACAAGGTGTTGACGCACACCAAGATTCCGGTGCTGGTGTATCGCTGACCAGTCACGACGATCCAGTTCCCCTGCCTGTCAGGGTTTTCGCCTGTCAGGGTTTTCGA
>JAKANU010000267.1 GCA_021812315.1 Pseudomonadota bacterium | reverse complement strand
GCGGCTGCTTTCGGGCAATCAAGACTGGTGATGAACGACTCACTCAGACGTTGCTCGATGGCATTCGCAACGATGTGGCATCCGAGCAGGCTCGCGTCAATCTGGAGAGCATGATGCGCACCGGTCATCTCAGCGCTCGCCTGACAGGGTGAGCCCCATCCGCCAGATTCCGATGCGGCTCGCACCGCTTCAGGGCGAAAGTCTGGACAGCTGGCTCGGCACATACCTGCATCGTCTCCAAGCCCCTCTCGGAGACGTTCTCAGGCAGGCCGGCTACCGCGGGCCGCGACCTGACTACTTGCCGCGCAGCCTCTCACTGGGACAGCCGGCTGCACTGCTCGTCGCGACAGCGGAAGTGACGGGCCACGTGAACGGCGAACTCGAAGCGCTGGTACAACCGATTCGGCGCTACATACGCTCCATCAGGGAAGTGCCCGGAACGCTCCCGACCGTCCTTGGAGCAAGCCGATTTTGCCCTGCATGTCTGGAAGAAACTGATGGGCGGTGGATGCTTGCCTGGCGCGTCGCATGGGTTGTCGCTTGCCCACAACATCACCTGCTTCTGCAAACACAATGCCCCTACTGTGGCGGCAATCAGGCACATCGCAGACTGCGTGTCGACAACACCCCCATCGAACCGTGGCGCTGCACCAGCCCAGGCCCGGGCGCGACTGGAAGAGCCGCGAAACCGTGCGGCGCAGATCTCACCGCCGCGCTCCGCCAGAGCTGCAATCCGGTTCTTGAGCAACTCGCGTCACAGTGGTGGACACCCACCGCCACGGATGACGAATCCGCAGCGTTGCAGCTGACATCACTAGTGAACAACCTTGTGACGGCGAACGGTGCCCGGCCGCTTCGCGGTGAACCAACGACGGTGACGGCGGCTCTGACGCGCCCGGAGCAGTTCGCCAAGCACCTGAGCACCGTGGCGGACGCGGTGTTGCATCCAAACGGTGACGCATTCCGTGACCTAGCGACCTCTCAAACAGCCCGCAGACCGACAGCATTGCCGCCTCGCTGGCAACGCATGAGCACCAACCTGGTCTCGGAGGCGTACCGCCTGCGCGCCGACCAACTGTCACCAATCCAGCGCATGCGCTGGAACTCTTTGGATGCTGGTCGTAGACCGACCAGGTCTGAAGGCGAGGTGGCGCTCCGGAGCGCCGGGCTCCCCTCAGCCCTTTGGCGTTCCTGGGCCCTGCGGCTGCTGCCAATCGGGCTGTCCACCGATGCCTTGTTTCCCGCGGCCGCGGCCACTTCGCTGCTGTTGCCCGGCTCACTTCTCAGCATTCGCAGCCTGGCAACTTCGATTCTGGAGGACGCAACCGCCGTTGCCGGCGCAACCCGCACGCTGGCAGAACTGACTCGGAACCCTCAGGGAGGCGCCGCCGTAGCCGCGCTGGAGGCTCTGGCGCTGCGACTGCGGACCGAAAGGGTCCCCATTGACTACGCCAGACGGCGTGATCTGTTCAATGGAGCCAGACTCGTATCCCCGACGCAATGGCGGTCAATCTGTCGAACAACTGGAAGTCCGGTAGGTGACAGTCGACGACTGTCGCACGCGCAGCTGCGCGTGTGGGAACTGCTGACCGCGGGCTATGTCGGCTACGCATCGCATGAACTCATTGCCAGGCCCGACGGGCTCGCTTCGTACTACGAGTTCATTCGGCGGGCAACGCCGACCATGCTCGACGCCCTTGAACGACATGCGCTAGGTCTGCTCCGGGATTCAGGCATCGATGACGAGCCACTGGGCTGGGAGCCGCCCGATTCGTGGCTGCCGCCGCCCAGGTCGGGCTGGCCCGGCGTCGACCTGAACACACTGGACATCGCGAAATGGCGGGCGGCGATCGGTGAGGACAAGCCACTCGGCGAGGTCGCGAAAGGACTGGGAACAAGCCTGACGCACGTGAGGTTGGTGCTGAGTACCGGCCAGCTGGCCCAGCATCGACCTCCGCACAAGCACGACGTGAAGCACCTGGACGAAGCGGTCTTGCGGCATATGGTCGAAGTGCGCCGGGTGCCACTTCGCGTCGTCGCCGAGCAACTCGGCGTGGATCGCAAGACTGTCTCGCGCTACTGCAGGGAGTTTGGCATTGCGATGCAGACACCTGGTCAGTCACGGAAACACGAGGTGGATGCGTCCTGGCTGCGGCGGCAGTACCTCGGTCTTGGGCGCACACTGCCGGACATCGCCGCAGAGTTGAACACCACTCCCACCACCATTGCGAAGCGGGCGAAAGAGTTTGGGATTCCCCTGAGGGGACGAGGAGGCGCGAGCCATCTGCTCGCGACGCGCACTACGTCCGACCTGCCCGCCCTGCTTGCGAGTTGTTTGCGGGGCCAAGGTGGAGAACTCCGCGTGACGCGCTTCCGCCAGATCGCTATGTGCCGATCAATGAACGACGCAGCCAGGATCATGAATGCCAACCCAGCGGCATTGGTGAACCAAGTGAAGAAGCTAGAAGCAGCCGCAGGCGGTGAACTGCTCGAGCGCAGCCCCAAACAAGGCAATGCGCTCGCGCTGACTCCGCTCGGCAGAACACTCCTCAAGCAAGCGGCCAGGCACCTACCGCCCGTCGAAGCGCATCTGGCACCCGAGCCACTGCGCACCGTGCTCAGCACATTCCGCCCGGGACAAGCCACAAGTCGCCTAGCTGCGGTAGCCGACCATCAAACGCTGAGAAGCGCCGCCGAAGACTTTGGCCTCGCGCCAGCTGACCTGCGCCGGCAGTTCCTGCGACTAGAACGTGCGTCGGGAATGCAGCTTGCTACCCGGCTGGAGTTCGACCGCAAGGTACTGCTCAGCCGCACCGGGGCAAAGGTGGTTGAGCAGTGGCGCGACTTCTGCACCAGCCCCTTTGCCCCCAGATTTTGATCAACTTCACCGGGACGAGGTGCCGATACCCACCCAACGATTGATCAAGTTCATGAGGGAACCAGTGATCAACTAAATCGGGTTCCTACAAGGCTGTAGGATCCGGATTTAGTTGATCAAATCCGGATGAAGTTGATCACGGCGTGATCAACGTTCGGGTCTTCTTGATCAATACGGACAAATCCCTCACCCCGCACCCGTGATCGCGATGCGCACACTTCCGTTCACGCGGGACGCAAGTCGGTTCGACTGGAGTGCAACTCCTCGAATTGTCGGCTGAGTGAAGCAGCTGTCAGGCAGCGACGAGCGGACGAAGTGCTGTCTGGCCGAGTCGCTGCACCACGCGCGTGGCCGGTCCGCGCAATGCGAACGTGAAGCCCCACGCCACGAGCCCGCCGACGATGAGGCCGCCCACGACGTCGATGGGCCAATGGGCGCCAACGTAGAGGCGCGTCGCAGCCATGAGCAGCGCGCCTGCGCACGCGAGGTAGCCCAGGCGCCGGTTCGCGAAGAGCAGGCCGACGGCGACGGCGGCCGCGACGCAGGCGTGGTCACTGGGGAACGACGGATCGGTCGTCTTCGCGACGAGGACGAGCGCGTTCGGGTGCACCGCGTACGGGCGTGCTTCGCTCACGAGCATGACGATGAGTTGCTGCACGCCGAAGGCGACGACGGTGCCGATCGGAGCGAGGAGCGCGGCGGCGACCGTGCGGTTGCCCATGCGGCGACCCCGCCACCAGGCGATGACGAGGAGCAGTGCGAACAGTGCGATGCCGTACTGGACATAGAGCTTGGCGGGCGTATGCAGCCACGGCGTATCGATGGCGAACTGGTTGATACTCAGGAAGAGGCTGTCACCTTTGGGCATTGCGTGAGAGTACCCGCTCTTGCCTATGCACTTCCGGCCGGACTTTCAAGGGCTGCCTGGCCACGGGACCTGACAGGCAATTCCGGCGAATCGATCACATTCGTGGCCCATGGCCGACGCGACTGGATCCTTGGTGTTTCTGGCATGGACCGGCGCAGCCCTTCTGTGTGGTAAAACCTGCACAGATTCTGAGATCGAACAGCCATCATTCGGCGGTACCATGAGATGCAGATATGGCGATGGGGCTCGCCACAACCGCGGTCTTGACCGCTAACGGTCCCTGAAGCGCTCAACGCGTGGAAGGGGTGGCCATGGAGTCCAACCGTGGCGAACACGCTC
>JAKANU010000266.1 GCA_021812315.1 Pseudomonadota bacterium | reverse complement strand
CAGACCGACATCAATCTGCCCTACATCACGGCTGATGCCTCGGGTCCGAAGCACCTGAGTATCAAGCTGACCCGCGCCAAACTCGAATCGCTGGTAGAGGATCTGATCGAGCGCACGATAGCTCCGTGCCGCACGGCGATCAAGGATGCTGGCGTCAAGGTCACCGAGGTCAACGACGTGATTCTGGTCGGCGGCATGACGCGTATGCCCAAGGTTCAGGAAAAGGTTAAGGAGTTGTTTGGCCGTGAGCCACGCAAGGACGTGAACCCGGACGAGGCAGTTGCCGTGGGTGCGGCGATTCAGGGTCAGGTGCTCTCGGGCGATCGCAAGGACGTACTGCTGCTTGACGTGACGCCCTTGTCGCTGGGCATCGAGACCCTGGGTGGCGTGATGACCAAGATGATCAGCAAGAACACCACCATCCCGACCAAGTTTGCACAGACGTTCTCCACGGCCGACGACAACCAGCCCGCCGTCACCATCAAGGTGTTCCAGGGCGAACGTGAAATCGCGGCTGGCAACAAGATGCTTGGCGAGTTCAACCTCGAAGGCATTCCGCCGGCCGCACGCGGCACGCCGCAAATCGAAGTCTCGTTTGACATTGACGCCAACGGAATCCTGCACGTCGGTGCCAAGGACAAGGGCACGGGCAAGGAAAACAAGATCACCATCAAGGCCAATTCAGGACTGTCGGAAGCCGAGATTCAGCAAATGGTCAAGGATGCCGAGCTCAACGCTGCCGACGACAAGAAGAAGCTTGAATTGGTGCAGTCGCGCAATCAAGCCGACGCCAACCTGCACAGCGTCAAGAAGAG
Organism: Pseudomonadota bacterium; assembly: GCA_021812315.1. Lineage (GTDB taxonomy): Bacteria > Pseudomonadota > Gammaproteobacteria > Burkholderiales > Burkholderiaceae_C > Rhodoferax. The sequence goes on along the minus strand of JAKANU010000266.1, from coordinate 3,285 downwards.
CTTGGCCGAATACGGTGACAAACTCGACGCCGGCGAAAAGGACAAGATCGAAGCCGCAAGCAAGGAGCTCGAAGCTGCGCTCAAGGGTGACGACAAGGCTGCCATCGACGAGAAAAACGCGGCACTGACGGCGGCCAGCCAGAAGCTGGGCGAGAAGATGTATGCCGACATGCAGGCCAAGCAAGCGGCCGAGAGCGCCGCCGCCGGGTCCGAGTCCGCGGGCAGTGCTGGCCCGGGGCCGGAGAAGGCCGATGACAACGTGGTTGATGCCGAGGTCAAGGAAGTCAAGAAGGGCTGAGCCCGACAGACCCGACGGCGTTCTGAGCATTGTGATCGGGCGCCGCATTCACCCCCCCCGGTGGTTGAGTGTGGCGGTCCTGTTGAAACCGGGCACCAAAAGACATGGCTAAGAGAGACTACTACGAAGTGCTGGGGGTTCCCAAGAACGCCTCCGACGAGGAAATCAAGAAAGCTTATCGCAAGCACGCGATGAAGCATCACCCTGACCGCAATCAGGGTGACTCGTCGAAAGTCGCCGAGGAAAAATTCAAGGAGTCCAAGGAAGCCTACGAAATGCTCTCGGACCCACAGAAGCGGGCTGCATACGACCAGCATGGTCACGCCGGGGTCGATCCGAACATGCGCGGGCCGGGTGGCGAAGGATTTGGCGGGTTTGCAGAAGCCTTTGGCGACATTTTCGGCGACATGTTCGGTCAGCCGCGTGGACGCTCCGGTGGTGGACGTCAAGTGTTCCGCGGCAGCGACCTGAGCTACGCCATGGAGATCACGCTCGAAGAAGCGGCCAGCGGCAAGGATGCCCAGATTCGCATTCCGAGCTGGGACTCGTGCGAGGTCTGCCATGGCAGCGGCGCAAAGCCCGGCACGCAGGCCAAGACCTGCAGCACCTGCGGCGGCTCCGGAGCGGTGCAAATGCGCCAGGGTTTCTTCAGCGTGCAGCAGACTTGCCCAACCTGCCGCGGAGCCGGCAAAGTCATCGCCGATCCCTGTACCGCATGTCATGGTCAGGGCAAGATCAAGCGGCAAAAAACCCTGGAAGTGAAGATTCCTGCAGGCATCGATTCGGATATGCGCATTCGAAGTGCCGGCAATGGCGAGCCCGGTACCAACGGCGGCCCGCCGGGAGACCTGTATATCGAGATCAGGCTCAAAAAGCATGCCATTTTCGAGCGTGATGGCGACGACATTCACTGCTCGGTGCCAGTGAGCATGACCACCGCCTGCCTGGGCGGTGAGCTCGAGGTGCCGACCCTGGCGGGCAAGGCCACCATCGATATCCCTGAAGGGACACAAACCGGCAAGCAGTTCCGCCTGCGCGGCAAAGGCATCAAGGGGGTGCGCTCGAGCTATCCGGGAGACCTCTACTGCCATATTGCCGTGGAAACACCGGTTAGACTGAGCGAGCACCAGAAGAAGCTGCTGCGTGAACTCGATGAGTCGATGAAGAAGGGTGGCGGAAAGCACTCACCCAGCGGAGAGAGTTGGGCCGACAAACTCAAGAGTTTTTTCAGTTAACGTCGAATCCAGAAAGAACGTGGAGCCAAGCGCATGAGTGTCAACATCAGCTTCCTCGGCGCGGCGGGCACAGTCACCGGCTCCAAGTATCTGGTACGTCATGCGGGCCAGTGCCTGCTTGTCGATTGCGGCCTGTTTCAGGGCTACAAGATGCTGCGTTTGCGCAACTGGACACCCCTGCCCGTGGTGCCCGGGGACATTCACGCGGTCGTCCTGACACACGCCCACCTTGACCACAGCGGTTACCTGCCCTTGCTGGCCAAGGAGGGCTTTTCCAATTCAGTCTATGCCACCAGTGGCACGCGGGAGCTGTGCCACATCCTGCTGCCAGACAGCGGACATCTGCAGGAAGAAGACGCGGCATTCGCGAACCGCCAGGGCTTTTCCAAGCATGCACCGGCCATCCCGCTGTACACGCGCCAAGACGCACTGGACTGTCTTGCATTGCTCAAAGCGGTCAACTTCAACAAGACCTTCCAGCCCTTGCCCGGATGGCGCGCCACATTTACCAGCGCGGGGCACATTCTGGGTGCCGCCAGCCTGCTGCTGGAAGTTGCCGGGCACCGCATTCTGTTCTCCGGCGATCTTGGTCGGCCGGACGACCTGATCATGAATCCGCCGGCCCCCGCTCCAGGGGCCGATACCGTATTGGTCGAGTCCACTTACGGCGACCGCGATCATCCTGCGGTCGATCTGCTGAGTGAACTCGGACCCGCCCTGGCAAGAGTTGCCAAACGTGGCGGCGTCGCCGTCGTTCCGGTCTTTGCGGTCGGCCGGGCGCAGGCCCTTCTGCACGCCATCGATCAGCTCAAGCAGCGCGGCGAGATTGCCAGCGCGCTGCCGGTATTTCTAGACAGCCCCATGGCCGTTCACACCACCGAGCTCTTCGAGCGTCATCCTGGCGAGCACCGCCTGAACGGCCGCCAGGTGCGCGCGTTGACGCATTCGGCCACCATGATCAACAGCGTCGATGAATCACGTGCCCTGGCGAGCCGCCACGGCCCGATGGTGATACTCTCGGCCAGTGGCATGGCCACGGGTGGTCGCGTGCTGCATCACCTCGCACACTACGCCGGCGATCACCGCAACATGATCATCCTGACGGGCTATCAGGCGGCGGGCACCCGTGGTGCAAGTCTGGCAGGCGGTGCCCGCTCGCTGCGAATCCATGGACGCGATGTCGAGATCAATGCCGAAGTGGTTCAACTGCACTCGGCCTCGGCCCATGCCGATGCCAGCCAGATTCTGCACTGGCTGCGCGCCATGCCCCAGAAGCCTGCTCAGGTATACGTCGTGCATGGCGAACATGGGGCAGCAGACCAACTGCGCCGGCGCATCGAAACCGAGTTGGGGATGCGGGCCATGACGCCGGAACACGGCTCTACCTGGCCGACCTGAGCGCGTTCAGCCGTCGTACTGGGCGCCACTGGAACGGGCGATCAATGCGGCGCGTGCGTCGGCATACTCACGCCTGAGCTGGGCCACGTAATCCGCAGTGCTCTGCACCCGGGTGACGGTGCCAATGCCCTGTCCGCATCCCCAGATGTCCTTCCAGGCCTTGGACTTGTCGCCGCCAAAATTCATCTTGCTCGGGTCACTCTCGGGCAAGTGTTCAGGGTCCAGCCCAGCGTTGCGGATGCTCGGCGCCAGGTAGTTGCCGTGCACACCGGTAAACAGGTTGCTGTACACAATGTCATCTGAACTGGACTCGACGATCGCCTGCTTGTAGGCGTCCGAGGCGCGCGCTTCCAG